>CAJAFJ010000275.1 GCA_903938955.1 uncultured beta proteobacterium
CCCGGCCAGCGGGGTGGGCGGGAAGTTGACGGGCAGCACAATTTCTTCCACCCGCAGGCCCTCGTCGGTGTGCAGCATCTGGTCCATGAAGTTGACCACATGGGGGCGCACCATGGCCGACGCAATGCGCATGCCGCCCGCATAGTCGGGCGACACCACTTCATCGGCCCCGGCGCGGCGGGCCTTGTCGGCGTTGCGGATGTCATGCAGGCGCGCGATCACCCGTGCCTTGGGGTTGAGCAGTTTGACCGACAAAGACACCATCAGGTTGTGGCTGTCGTCTCCGGTGACGGCAAACACCCCGGCGGCCTTTGTGACCCCTGCGGTGCGCAGGGCATCGTCGTTGGCGGCGTCGTCATGCAGGTACAGCGTGTCGGGGTGGTGTTCCAGCCAGCGGTCGAGTGCCTCACGGTCGCTCTCGATCACCACCAGTACCCGGCCGGTGCTGGTAAGTTCATTGGCGACGTTGGTGCCCACGCGTCCAATGCCGCACATGATGTAGTGCCCGCTGAGTTTTGCGATTGTTTTTTCCATGCGTTTTTTCCTCAAAGCGGCATTCAGATCAGATTCGAGCAGCAGCGCCACAAAGCTGGAGAACAGGTAGCTCATGGTGACAATGCCGACCACGGCAATGAAGACGGTAAACAGGCGCCCCATCGGGTGATTGGTCAAATCAATGATCTCACCGTAGCCAATGGTGGCGACGGTGATAAAGGTCATGTAAAAACTGTCAATCCACGTCGCCGTGGGATAACCAATGTACATGTAACCCAGCGTGCCAACGACGTGAACCAGCACCAGGCAAGTGACGCCGTACATCACGCCCTTGAAGTGCGAGTCCTTGAATAGCTTGTTCAAATCGTGTTCTGCCTGGCGCTGATCAAAGGGGATGTGTTAAACATGAAAAAACACGCTAGACAACGTATTACATATGTGAGTAGCTATTAAATATGTAGCGAAGCTAAAGCGCCAACCACCAAGCCAACACCACCGGCGGCAAACATGGCGTACTCCAGCCACTTCTTTTTGGTCAACAGGGCGATGGCGGCCAGCGCGATGCAGACTTGCAGCACCGTGGTGGACTGCGCCCAGCGGTGGTGCTGGTGCATTTGCTCGTCGCTTTTGTGGTCCCACTCGGTGGCCTCGGCTTCCATCTTGTCGGCGACCAGTTTGATTTCGCCTTTTTCCTTCTCGTAGCGCTCGACCTTAACTTGGTAGCTTGCCTTTTTGTCTTCGGGCGCCAGATCGCGCGCCAGTTCGGCCAGTGACTGCTTGGTGCTCTTGGACTGGAAAAAATTCCACTGGTTGGAGGCTTCTGTTTTCTTAATGGCTGCGTTGTTTTTATACAGGCCTGCATTCGCTTGCGTGGCGCCACCCATGTAGCCAAAAATGGCGCCAATGGTAGCGATGATGGCTGTGAACATCGCAATCTGGTTGATCATGCCACCGTGGTCACCGCCATGCTCGCCCCCGTGAGCGCCCTTTTGGGCGTGCTCCAGCTCGTGGTCGTGCGGGCCGTGTACGTGAAATCCGTGTCCTGACATTTCAAACTCCTGAATGCTTGCAATAGGTGACAAAACTGAAACTTAAACCGGTGGCTGACACCTGCTTATTTCGAGAGGTCTCGGTCCACTCTGGGCCGAATTCAGGCGCAAAAGCATCGCCTTCATACGCCATGTCAATCTCGGTCACCACCGCCGTGCTGGCCAGCGGCAGGGCTTGCGCATAAATCTCGGCGCCGCCGATGACCCAAGCCTCGCTGTCCACGGGACACAGCTCACACGCCTGCTCTAAAGAATGGGCCGTCAATGCGCCGGCTGCCTGCCAGTCCGGCTGGCGCGTGACGACGATGTTGAGGCGACCGGGCAGTGGGCGAAACTTGGGCGGTAACGAATCCCAGGTTTTGCGCCCCATGATGACCGGGCAACCCAGCGTGGTGCGCTTGAAGTGCGCCATGTCTTCGGGCAAATGCCAGGGCAGGGTGTTGTTATGGCCGATCACGCCATTGGCGGCGCGGGCAAAGATCAGGTTGAGTTTCATTTTTAAATGGCCACCGGGGCTTTGATGGCCGGGTGACATTCGTAACCTACGACCTCGAAGTCCTCAAATTCGTAATCAAAAATTGACGCTGGTTTGCGCTTGATGTTGAGCGTGGGGTAGGGCAGCGGCGCGCGGCTGAGTTGCAGTGTCACCTGTTCTTGGTGGTTGGCGTAAATATGGCAGTCGCCTCCGGTCCAGATGAAGTCACCCACGTCCAGGTCGCACTGTTGCGCCACCATGTGGGTGAGCAGGGCGTAGCTGGCGATGTTAAATGGCACGCCCAAAAAAATGTCGGCGCTGCGCTGGTACAACTGGCAACTCAAGCGGGCTTTTTCGCCCGGTGCGGCGGCGGGCGCCACGTAAAACTGGAAGAAGGCGTGACACGGCATCAGCGCCATCTTGTCGAGGTCGGCCACGTTCCAGGCGCTCACAATAATGCGGCGTGAGTCGGGGTTGCTCTTGAGGGTTTTGATGACCTCGGCGATCTGGTCGATGTGGCCGCCATCGGGCGTGGGCCAGCTGCGCCATTGCACGCCATAGACCGGGCCGAGCGAGCCGTCTGGACGCGCCCATTCGTCCCAGATACTCACGCCGCGCTCTTTGAGCCAGTTGTTGTCGCTGGAGCCGGTCAGAAACCAGAGCAGCTCCTGAATGATGGAGCGCAGATGCACCTTTTTGGTGGTGACCAGTGGAAAGCCTTCATTCAAGTCAAAGCGCATCTGATAACCAAACACGCTCTTGGTGCCGGTGCCGGTGCGGTCGGCTTTGAACACGCCATGCGTGTCCACATGGCGCATGAAATCTTCAAATTGCGCCATTTAACAGCCCAGCCCATGCTTGAGTTTGATGAGCTTCAGCACTTGGCCAGGAGTGCTTGAACCCAAAAATTGACTGAAAAATTCCATGTTTTCCTTGAAAGTTAGCGGTGATGACGCAGGATGCATGCTGATGTTTGTATTTTCCCGGGGCGGGCTTGGCGCGGCCTGCGGCGAAACGGATTGCCGATGTTAGCGTAGTGCTCTTAATGCGATGGTCGGGGCGAGGTCCATTCCATTGAGCTTTCTCAAAATTACAAAAAAGCATTAATTTAGTATTTTTAGTGAGGTTCAATCAGTATTGAGTTTCATGCACTTCCCCCGATTGTTCTGTGATCACTGATCATTGGATGCTAGGGGAATCTACGCTAAAAAATTTCATAAAAGAGAGCGAATATGAACGAAAAAATGCTATCTCGCCGGCTGATTCTTTGTCAGGCGCTAGCCGCGGGGAGTGGTTTGTGGGTGTCGGTCGCACTCTCAGGATGTGACTCGAAGAAGGATACGACATCAACTAGCCCCGCACCTACGCCAACCCCCGCGCCTGCCGGTGCTTCGACCCCTGCTGATAAGGCGTCTGCCCCGATGCCAACTATAAAAGTGACTCAGGCCAGCGTGCAATATCAGAGTCAGCCCAAAGGAGATCGAAAATGCAGCGACTGCCAGCATTTCATTGCCGAGTCGCAGACCTGCAAGCTGGTTGAAGGTCAGATCAACCCCGAGGGCTGGTGCGCTTTGTGGCTTAAGAAGGCTTGAGTCCTCTTTACACCAACCCAACATCCACCAACTCTTGCTTCAGCCAAGCGTAATACACCGGCGCGGCGACGATGCCCGGCAGGCCAAAGGCGGCTTCCATGGCCAGCATGGCCAGCAACAGTTCCCAAGCTTGGGCCGAGATGCGGTTGCCGACGATGCGGGCGTTCAGAAAATATTCGAGTTTGTGGATGACCACCAGATAGCCCAGTGACAGCATCGCCGTTTGCGGCGAATGCGACAAACTCACCACCACAATGATGCTGTTGGACAGAAGGTTGCCAATGACCGGCAGCAGGCCCAGAAAGAAAGTCAGCGCGATCATGGTCTTGATCAGGGGCAGGGGGATACCGAGCAAAGGCAGCACCAGCAGCAAATAGGCGGCGGTGAACAGCGTGTTGAGTGCCGAGATGCGCACCTGGGCAAACACAATGCGCCGAAACGCATCGGCCAGGCGGCGCGCGCGCTCGGTCAGGGCGGCCACCAGCGGGCGCGCTGGTTTTCGGTCCAAAATCTCCTCGCGCAACGCCAGCATGGTGCCCACAATCAGGCCGATCAACACATGGGCCAGCGCCACACCGGCATCTTTGCCGATCAGCTGAACCTGGCCGACATGCTCGCGCAGCCATTCCACCAGTGCCGTCTTGATGCCCTCGACTGAATCAGGGATGAGCGCCACGACCCAGGGCGGCAGGATGCGCCGGGAGTCTTCCAGAATCTCGGCCATTTTTTGCGCCAGTGCAGTCAATTGCCCCGAGTCCCCTCGGAAAAAAACCGCCGTCAGTGACCCGCCCAGAATCAGCCCGCCGAAGACCAAAACGGCCAGCAAAATGACAGTCACGATCCGGGCCCGGTTGCTGGACAAGCGACGTTCCAGCAGGCGTCCACCCATGTGAATCAGCTCATACGCGAGCAGTCCTACCAACAAGGCGGACAGCAAATGGAGTTGGAGCACCCCAATCATGGCCACGCCGGCCATGATCCAAGAGGCGAGCTGGATGTTTTTGGAGTGCATTGCGATCATGGCTTGATAAGGCTTTTAGTGGGGTTGGGCGCGTTGAATCACCCGCCCCGGATTCATCAGGTTCTGCGGGTCCAACGCCTGTTTGATGGCGCGCATCATGTCGAGTGCAACGGGTGATTTGTAGCTTTCCAGTGTGGTGACTTTCAAGCTGCCGATGCCATGCTCGGCTGAGATCGAGCCGGCAAACCGGGCCACGGCATTAAACACCAGCGTGTTGACGTGAGCTTCTTCTTCGCGCAAAAAAATCACCGGATCTACCCCCGCAGGCGCTTGTACGTTGTAGTGCAGATTGCCGTCACCCAGATGACCAAAGGTGACGCCGCGCACGCCGGGGATGGCATATTGAAGCAGCGCATCGGTGCTGCGCACAAACTCGGGGATGGCAGACACCGGGATGGCGATGTCGTGCTTGATGTTCAGGCCCTCTTTGGCCTGCGCCAGCGGAATACTTTCGCGCAGGTGCCACAACTGCTGGGTTTGCGACAGGTTTTCGGCCACCACGGCGTTCAGCGCGCAGCCCTGCGCCAGCGCGATCTCCAACAGGTGTTCAAGCTGGGCCCGGGCATGGGCCTCGGACTCGTGATCCGAGTTTTCCAGCAGCACAAAATAAGGCGAATCGATTGCCAGCGGCCGTGGCAAATGGGGAAAGTGTTTAGCCACCAGACTCAGCGCAAACTGCCCCATGACTTCAAACCCGGTCAGCCCGGCGCCCAAGTGCCGGTGGGCCAGGCCCAACAGGCTGACCGCGTTTTCTAGCGAGGCTACGGCAACCCAGGCCGTCAATTGCGCAGCCGGTAGCGGGAAGAGTTTGACAGTGGCGGCGGTGATCACGCCTAGCGTGCCTTCCGAGCCAATGAAAAGGTGGCGCAGGTCGTAACCGGTGTTGTCTTTGCGCAGGCCCGACAGGCCTTGCCAGACTTCGCCCTGCGCTGTGACCACCTCCAGCCCCAGGCACAGTTCTCGGGCGTTGCCAAAGCGCAGCACCTGGGTGCCGCCCGCATTGGTGCCTAGATTGCCGCCAAGGGTGCAGCTACCTTCCGACGCCATGCGCAACGGAAATAGCAGATTGGCGGCTTCGGCGGCTTCTTGCAGATTTTGCAAAATGCAACCCGCCTCCAACGTCATGGTCAGGTTGTCGGCGTCCAGGACGCGTACCGCGTTCATGCGTTGCAGGCTCAGCACAATCTGCTGGCCCGAGGCATCGGGCGTGGAGCCCACGACCAGCCCGGTGTTGCCGCCCTGGGGCACCAAGCTAAGTCCGCAGGTCGGGTTGTTTTTGAGAAATTCAGCGCAGGTTTTAACAACCTGCGCCACTTCGTCGGTAGACGCTGGACGCACCACGGCCAAGGCTTTGCCGGGCGCACGTTTGCGCCAGTCTTGCGTCCAGGCCGTCAGATCACCTTCGGTAAAGACGTGCGCCGCGCCGACGATATGGCGCAGCGCGTCCAGCAAGGTTTGCATGCGGGTCACGCAGGTTTGACGACCGATTTAAGCCGCAGGCGAACGTGCAGGGCGCAGGCCACAAACAGGGTCAGGCACAGCACCACCTCGATCATGGCCAGGTAATTGCCTGGTGCCTTGTCGCTGTAGGCGCGCACGGCGCCTTCGGTGAAATAAATCCAGACCAGCAAACTCACCCAGCGGTAGGTGTACATGCGGTTTTTCAGCAAGCCGACCAGCGGGATGCACAGCGGCAAGACCTTGAGCGCCAGTGACGAGCCGCCCGGACGCAAGGGCGCTAGAAACAGCTCCCAGGCCAGGCCCAGCACAATGAGGCCCAGCAAACTGCCCACGGCCAGAATGCGGGTGAGGGTCACCCCGGGGGCGGCGGTATTTTGATCGTTGTGGATTGGCGTATTCATTGGGATGGCATCATAGCGGCCATGCGTTCCCCTGTTACCCCCTCCATGACCTTGTCCCTTCGTTTCGAATCATTGCTGGCCAGCTTGTCGCGTTTTCCCTGGAAAAGTTCGGCGCACACCTTGCGTGAGCGTTTTCGGGAAGACCGCCTGGGCCTCACCGCCAGCAGCCTGACCTTCACCACCACCATCGCCCTGGTGCCTTTCATGACTGTGGCCTTGGCCATTTTTACCGCCTTCCCGATGTTCGCCAAGTTTCAGGATGTGTTGCAGAAGTGGCTCATCGAGAGCTTGATTCCCGACAACATCGCGCGCCAGGTGCTGGGTTATCTGACCCAGTTTGCGGGCAAGGCCAGCAAATTGGGGGTCGCCGGGGTGGTGGTTTTGTTCACCACCGCGCTGGCTTTGATTCTGACCATTGACCGCACGTTAAACGCTATCTGGCGTGTGCGCACGACCCGGTCGCTGGGGCAGCGGGTGCTGGTGTACTGGGCTGGCATCACATTGGGGCCGCTGTTGCTGGGGGTGAGCCTGACGATCACGTCTTACGCCATTTCGGCCTCCAAGGGCGTGGTGGGGGTGGTGCCGGGCGGGGTGCAGCTGTTGCTGGACAGCTTGCAGTTTTTTCTCATGGCCTGGGGCATGGCCGCGATGTACCACTACGTGCCCAACACCCAGGTGAAGTGGGGGCACGCCTGGATCGGCGGGCTGTTTGTGTCGACGGGGTTTGAAGTGGCCAAAAAGGCCTTGACCCTGTACCTGAGCCAAGTGCCCACCTACTCGGTGGTGTACGGCGCGTTTGCCACCGTGCCGATTCTGCTGATCTGGATTTATGTGGCCTGGGTCGTTGTGTTGCTGGGGGCCGTGATCACCGCCTACTTGCCCAGCCTATTGTTAGGGCTGGAGCGCCGGGAGCGCTCGCACGGCTTGCAATTTCAGCTGGCGCTGGAGGCCTTGCAGCAGTTGGACCGCCTGCGTGGCACCTCGGTGCGGGGCTTGACGATCGAGCATCTTTCGGTGCGGCTTCGGGTTGATACCCTGCAGCTGGAACCGGTGCTGGAAACCTTGTGTGACCTGGACTGGCTTGGGCTGCTGGACGAAGAGCCTGCCGGGGCCTCGGCACGCTATGTTTTGCTGGCTGACCCCGATACGACCTTGCTGGCGCCGCTGCTCAATGCGCTGCTGCTGCGCCAGGAAGAGACGACGTTTAATTTGTGGAGTAACGGGCGCTGGCCCTTGATGCGCTTGCGTGAAGCGCTCTGAGCTTATGAAGGAAAGTGCCCCGACGCGATGAGCCGGTCCACTTCGGCCTCAGCCGCCAACCAGTCGTCAGTCGGGTTGCCAGCGGCAAAGCAGCGTCGCTCGGCAATATAAAACGCGGCGACTTCAACGTAGCGCGCCCGCTGCTCCTGGCTCACGGTGACTTTGGGGCTGGCCGCCTTGCTGACTCTGGGTTTTGCAGCTGCTGCTTTCTTGACTGCAGGCACTTTGGTGGCGGGAATAGCTGTTTTGGCGCTGATGGTTTTCTTGGCGACGGCGACCTTCGCTGCGGTGGGTTTTGAGGCAGTAACCATGTGATGCTTCTCCAATGGACGACGGTATTAAAAAATAGACTATGACGCGATCAGGCCGGCTTGCGCTTGATCAACATCAACGCTTGCATTTTTAATGCCATGGGGCCTCGGGCGTCTTTGGCGATGTTCAAGGGCGTGTGGACAGCGCGTTCAACCGAACCAAATTGCGCCCGGCATCTTTGGCTTGGTACATCGCTGCATCCGCCTGTTTGAGTACCTCGGTCTGGCTCGTTTCAGTGCCCATGAACACAAACACGCCGATGCTGGCCGTGCAGTGGTGCTCCACCGTGTAAGCCGACGTTGTCTCTGGGCTGGCTTCGGGCCGGATGTCGAGCCGGTAGGGGGCTGACAGGCTGAGGCGGATGTCTTCCGCAATGAGGCTGGCTTGTGACACCGAGGCCGCTCGGTCCGACGACAGTTCGCTCAGCATCACCACAAACTCATCGCCACCAAAGCGTGCCACGGTGTCCATCTCGCGCACACAGGCGGTCAAGCGCCTGGCAACCTCGATCAGTAACAAATCGCCCACCAGATGCCCATGTGCGTCATTGAGCGATTTGAAGTTGTCCAGATCAAGCACCATCAGGGCGCCATGGCAGCCCGTGCGCTTGCCAGCGGCCATGGCCTGGCTCAATCGGTCGTTAAGTAACAGACGGTTGGGCAGTTGCGTCAGGTGGTCATAAAACGCCAGCTGGCGCACTTGGTCTTGCATGTGCTTGCGTTCGGTGATTTCCCGTGTGATGCCGTGGTAGCCGGTAATGGCACCGTTCGCATCGCGTTCAGGCTTGGAAAGCACTTCGCCCCACAGCAGTCGGCCGTCTTTGCAGCGGTGCTGCACCTCAAAGGTCATGACACCTGCCTGCGTGCCGTCTTGCTCCATCACCTGCCGCTGCTGCATCATTTGTTTGACGGTGGCGACGCCCTCCGGGGTAAACATGTCAAACACATGGCGCCCGATGACTTCGTCGGCCCGGTAACCGCGCACCCGTTCGTCGGCTGGGCTGATGTAGGTGATGTGCAAGTCGCAGTCGGTCCGCCAAAGGATATCCATGGCATCCTCGGTCAGCAGGCGATAGAGGGTTTCACTTTCCTTCAGCTGGTTTGTCAGCTCACGTAGCTTGTCGGCTCTTTGCTGACGCTCGCTGGTGTCGGCAATGAACGCGTTGAACTCGGTGGCGCCGCCCTTTGTTAGGAACGAGATCGACAGGTCAATCGGGAATTCTTCGCCATTGCGGCGTAACGCGGTCATTTCGATACGCCGATTCAGCACATGCGATTCTTGCGTGTTCAGGAATCGGGCCAGACCATGGCGGTGCGCTGCCCGGTGTTGTGGCGGAATGACGGTTTCATCCAGCATCCGGCCCAGTGCTTCGTTTTTCGTCCAGCCAAACATGGTTTCTGCACGCGCATTCCAGTCGGTGATCTGTCCTTGGGCATTCATGGAGATGACGGCATCCAGCGAGGTATCCAAAATGCTGTGAATGCGGGCTTCACCAGCCTTGCGATTGTCTATTTCACGGTGCAAACGGTACACCCAGTAGCCGAAAAGCAAAAACAAAAGTGCCAATCCGGAGCCGTACTTGAGCAGTGTCTCGGTTTGAATGCCTTGCACAATTTGCAGGCCCATCCAGCGGTTAAAGAGGGCAGCAGTCTCATCTGCGGGGATGGTCGCCATGGCTTTGTTGAGCAGCGAGGCCAGTTCGGTGTTGGCTTTGGCCACCGCAAATCGGTGCTGGCTCTGGTACTCGGTTTGACCGGAAAACCGCAGACTGTTGCGCCAGGTTTTTTTGATGGCGTAATTGGTGGCGCCCAGATCCCCCACATAGGCCTCGGCCTTGCCGTCCAGCAGCAGGCTCAACGCCTCCTGAGTACTGCTGGCGATGACCAACTGAATGTCTGGATGGTCTTGGGTGAGGAGTTCCTGCGTAAAGTAGCCTTTTTCGACCACCACACGCTGGCCCGCCAGTTGCGCCAGGCTGCCAATAAAGCCGCCCTGTCCACGGTCGATGATCACCGTCTGCAGATTGCGGTAAGGCTCGGAAAAGGCGAGAAATTTGGCGCGCTCCGGTGTTTTGACGATGCTCGACAGCAGGTCCAGCTCGCCCCGTTTGCTCATCTCGATAGCTTCGACCCAGGACTTGCCTTTGACGATGTCGAAGCGCACACCCAGGACGGGTTCCATTCGACGCAGGTAGTCGACCGCCAGCCCGACATACTGCCCGTCCTTGTCGATCCACTCATACGGGGCATAGTCCGGGTCCATGCCGACGCGAATGACGGGATGCGCGTTGAGCCAGGCTTTTTCGGTCGCCGTCAGGTTCAATTCGCTGGCTTTGTCGGTTTGAGATGACGGGGCTGATTGCGCCCAAGCGGGCAGGCAGGCTAGAGCGCAGACAAGAAGGCAGAAGCGAATAAATTTCATGATCAGTTTTTTCGCTGATTAAACCCCGATGGCAAGTGAAATAGTCATCTCGCCCATGTCCGCATCATAGGACGTCCCGCCGTGTGACTCAGGGTTTTAAAAATTCAATCAGCGCCGCCAGCATCGGCTCGGGCGTCTCGTTCATCTGGTGGTGACCGCCCGGCAGGGTGATCACCTTGGCGTTGCGGGCTTTCTGAATCAAACCCTGGGCAGCTTTAGGCGGTGTCATCTGGTCCACACTGCCCAGCACAAACAGCACCGGGCAGGTGACTTGCGCCATAGCCGCTTCGCCGTTGGCGTAGCTGTCGCAGGCTTTGAACCCGGTGTAAAACAGGTTGACGCGGGTATTGCTGGCCAGCACCCGGCGGCCCAGCGCCATGGACGCGCCATAGACCCAGGTGCCCGGCCCCAAGGCCGAGGGTGGTGGGGCCAGTGTTGCGCGTGAAAAGACGTTGACCAACTCCAGTGCCTTCATTGGGTCGTTCAACGACGATTCCAGCAGGGCCGGCGACACCTTCATCGGGAAGGCTGCGCCGACCAGCACCAGCTGGCTTACCCGCTGCGGTGCGCGCGCGGCCGTTTCCAGTGCAATCAATGAGCCCAGGCTGTGGCCGATCAAGACCGCTTTTTCAAGCCCGGCGGCGTCCATCAGGGCGAGCACACCATCAGCCGCTGCTTCGACGCTGGCGGGCGGCTCACCGGCGCTGCGGCAGTGGCCGGGCAAGTCGAGCGCCAGCACGTTCCAGCCGTGATTTGCCAGGTAGCGGGTTTGCAATATCCAGACGCTGTGGTCGTTCAACACGCCATGGATGAAGATGATCGTCGGCTTGGCCGCATCGAAGGCCTTGCCGCCCGTGTAACAGTAGGTGCTGTTGCCATTGACGATGAAGTTCATGCTATGCCTTCCGACGAGCCGCCTCTAGGCGGGCATGCGCCCCCTTGGGTGGGCAGCGAACGAATGTGAGCGTGGGGGTTCATAGTTTCTCCGCTGTTTTGAGGGCGCGCTTCAAGTCGTCAATCAAGTCGTCGGCATCTTCCAGCCCAATGCTCAGACGGATCGTGCCCTGCGTGATGCCGCCCGCCGCCAGCGCCTCGTCGCTCATGCGAAAGTGCGTGGTGCTGGCCGGGTGAATCACCAGGCTGCGGCAGTCGCCCACATTGGCCAGGTGGCTGAAGACCTTGAGGCTCTCGACAAACTTCTTGCCCTGCTCGCGGCTGCCTTTCAAGTCAAAGCTGAAGACTGAACCGGCACCACGCGGCAACAGCTTTTGCGCCAGCGCGTGGCTGGGGTGGCTCTCCAGTCGTGGATGGCCAACGCGCGACACAAACGGCTGGCTGGCCAAAAAGTCGACCACCTTCGCCGTGTTGCGCATGTGGCGCTCCATGCGCAGCGACAAGGTCTCGATGCCCTGCAAAATCAGCCACGCCGAATGCGGGCTCAGGCAGGCGCCAAAGTCGCGCAGGCCTTCGCGCCGGGCGCGCA
>CAJAFJ010000276.1 GCA_903938955.1 uncultured beta proteobacterium
ACAACTATTACGAACGTTTGGTGTTTGAAGATGTGGCCCGTTTATCGGAAGCCCATCCCGATTTCACGGCCGATATGCTGGCCGATGTGTCGTGCGTTGCCTTAAACCGCTTGCCAGCCCGCTATGTGCGTCACGATGTCGATCTGATTTTTTACCTGACCGAGCACGAGCGCCGTGACATTGAGCAATCCTTGGCAGAGTGTTTGACGTTTGCTTTTGCCTTTGTGCGCGACCGGGCCGCCAAGCGCGCCTCTCAGGGTTGAGCCGATCCATCCCCACCCTCGCCCAAAAGGCGAAAGTGGGTGAATTTCATCAAACTGCCGCCAGCGCCTGCTCCAAATCTTCCAGCAAGTCGTCAATGTGTTCAATACCCACCGACAGGCGAACCATGTCGGGTTTGACGCCTGCCTTGGCCAGCTCTGCCGGATTCAGCTGGCGGTGCGTGGTGCTGGCGGGGTGGCAGGCCAGTGATTTCGCATCGCCGATATTGACCAGGCGCGTGAACAACTTGAGCGCGTCCTGAAACCGGGCACCGGCTTCCAGGCTGTCGCTGGCTTTCAGACCAAAACTGATGATGCCCGAGGCGCGGCCGCCCATTTGTTTTTGCACCAGCGCGTGGTCCGCATGGTCAGCCAAACCAGCGTAGTTGACCCAGCCCACTTTGGCGTGGGATTGCAAACGCTGGGCCACTTTGAGCGCGTTGTCGCAGATGCGGTCCATGCGCAAGGCCAGCGTCTCAATCCCCTGCAAAATCTGGAATGCAGCCAGTGCGCTCAAGGCGGCGCCCATGTTGCGCAGCGGCACCACGCGGGCGCGGCCAATGTAGGCGGCAGCACCCAGCGCTTCGGTGTAGACCACACCGTGGTAGCTCACATCGGGCTCGTTCAAACGCTTGAAACGTTCTTTGTGATCGGCCCACGGGAACTTGCCGGAATCCACAATCACGCCGCCAATGGTCGTGCCGTGACCGCCCAGGTACTTTGTCAACGAGTGCACCACGATGTCGGCGCCGTGTTCAAACGGGCGGCACAGGTACGGGCTGGCCACGGTGTTGTCCACAATCAGCGGCACGCCATGGGCATGTGCGACCGCAGCCAGCGCCGCCAGGTCCGTCACATTGCCCAGCGGGTTGCCGATGGATTCGCAAAACACCGCCTTGGTGCGGGCATCAATCAGCTTGGCAAACGAGGCCGGGTCGCGAGGATCGGCAAAGCGCACCTCGATGCCCATTTGCGGGAAGGTGTGGGCAAACAGGTTGTAAGTGCCGCCATACAGCGTGGACGCCGACACGATGTTGTCGCCCGCTTCGGTGATGGTTTGAATCGCATAGGCAATCGCCGACATGCCTGAGGCCACGGCCAGCGCGCCAATGCCGCCCTCCAGCGCCGCCACGCGGGCTTCGAGCACCGCGTTGGTCGGATTCATGATGCGGCTGTAGATATTGCCCGCCACTTTGAGGTCGAACAAGTCCGCGCCGTGCTGGGTGTCATCGAAGGCGAAGGCCACGGTTTGGTAAATCGGCACGGCCACGGCTTTGGTGGTGGGGTCTGGCGTGTAGCCTGCGTGGACGGCG
>CAJAFJ010000277.1 GCA_903938955.1 uncultured beta proteobacterium
CCGAACGCGCGTGCGTTTTCCGTCTTTGGTGTCCACTTCTTGTGTGTAAGTTTTGAGACCCGCACTTTCCAATTTGGCACGCGCTTCCTTGGCTTTGGCAATGTCAGCGAATGCGCCCACTTGAACCACAGAGCGCACCGCTTGATCGGCTGACTTGCCAGTCTCTTTGCCATCGAGCAAAGCTTTTGCCTTTGCGCTGTCTTTTGCGCTGTCTTTTGCGCTGTCCTTTGCATCTGGCTTGGCATCGGCTTTCTGTTCAGCCTTTGTTTCAGCCTTGACTTCAGGCTTTGCGGTTTTGGTAACCATTTCTTCATTTGGGTCTAAAGCTGACGCATTGGACACAGAATTTTTGGCATTGGGCGTGTTGGCAGCAACCACGGTTGAGGCAGCCACTCCAGCGCCTGAAGTGACCGCAGCACCTGTTGATGACTGCGGGGGTGAAGCTGCGTCCATGACGACTTCTTGAGAAATCGCTTCGGGTTTTGGATTGGCACTTTGAGCGGTCGGCGACACCAAAGGCGCCACCTGATTGCGATCAGGAATCACGATAGGGGTATCGATGGCCACCGGTCTGGGCTGACTGTCGAACAACAGTGGCAAGCCCACCACAGCACCCAAAACCAAAATGACGGAGCCCATCAATCGATGACGGGCACGCTTGCGAATGACCTCCACGCTTTCAGCAGGCGTGTTGGACAGCGCATCTGCGCTGGGGCTATTTGAACCGAGTCGCCCAGGAAGTCGAAGCTTGAATAAAGCCATGCGTAGGAGTCTCAATTACTCAGGTGTTTGGCGTACAGCTTGGGAATGCCATTCTGCAAAACGCCGCCCACGGTATAGAACGAACCGAAGACCAAGATTCTATCAGTGGGTGCCGCCGCATCAATGGCCGCATCGAGGGCTTTTTGAGGCGACTCATGCTGACTGGCCTTGACGTCCTTTCGGGTGTTAATTTTCGCCAATAACTCAGCCAATTGAGCCCCCGAACTGGCCCTTGGAAGAGGTAAATCCGTGAAATACCAACTGTCCACCAAGGGCAACATCTTTTGGAACATAGCGAGAAGGTCTTTATCGGCCATGGCGCCAAAAACCGCGTGGGTGTTGGGATAAAAGCCCATGGCATCCAAATTGGCCGCTAGAGCGGAAACGGAGTGCGGGTTGTGCGCCACATCCAGCACCAAAACAGGCTCACCCGGCACAATTTGAAAACGCCCAGTCAATGCCACCATGGCGAGACCATTTCGAATGGCTTGTGCCGTGACTGGCAACTGGGGGCGCATGATTTCTATGGCAGCCAACACGCCAGATGCGTTGAGCAACTGGTTGGCGCCTCGCAGCGCAGGGTAAGCCAAGCCGCTGTAGCGGCGACCCCGCCCGGCCCAAGACCACTGGAGCGGGTCGCCAGAAAAATTAAAGTCCTGGCCCATGACCCAGATATCGGCGCCCAGCTGTTTGGCATGCGCCAAGATGCTGGCAGGGGGAACGGGGTCGCTCAAAACCACCGATTTGCCTGCTCGCATGATGCCGGCCTTCTCAAAACCAATGGTCTCTCGATCGTTGCCCAGCAAGGCGGTGTGATCCAAATCAATGCTGGTAATGATGGCGCAGTCGGTGTCCACAATGTTGACCGCATCCAACCTGCCGCCCAAGCCCACCTCCAAAATGACCACCTCCAATTCGGCCGAAGCCAACATGTGCAGGATGGCCAAGGTGCTGAATTCAAAATATGTAAGACTATTTTCACCCCGGGCTTGGTCGACAAAAGCAAATGCATTTGAAAATTGCGCCGCTTTGGCAGACTCGCCATGAAGGCGGCATCGCTCTTCAAAATCCACCAAGTGGGGCGACGTGTAAACACCGGTCTTGTAGCCAGCCTGCAAATAAATAGCTTCCAACATGGCGCAAGTCGACCCCTTGCCATTGGTTCCCGCCACAGTGATGACGGGAACTTTGAAAGCCAAGGCCATGCGATCGGCTACTTGGCGCACTCGGCCCAAACCCATTTCGATGGCCTGGGGATGCAGTTGCTCGCAATAGTCGAGCCATTCACTCAATGTTTTCATATGGGTAAGATTGTCGCTGAGTCCGCCTCCCATTTCTGTCAATGAATTGTTCAACCCCATGAAATACACCGCGATTACCTTGTATGGCATTCCCAACTGTGACACTGTGAAAAAGGCCCGAACTTGGCTCACGGACCATGGCTTGGACTATGTTTTTCACGACTTTAAAAAAGAAGGCCTGCCCGAAAAAGCCTTGAACCTTTGGCTCAAAGAGGCCGGTTGGGAAACAGTTGTCAACCGCAAAGGAACCAGCTGGCGCAAACTGACGCCCGCTGAGCAAGCGAGCGTCACCAGTAAC
>CAJAFJ010000278.1 GCA_903938955.1 uncultured beta proteobacterium
GAGCCAAGCCACCAACGCCGCCTCGTTGGGCAAGACGCTGAACCTGCCGGGCCTTGAAGACCCAGCCAGCCAGGGTTTCCTGGCGCTGGGTGGCAAGTAACTCGATAAGGCCACGCGATCTTTCAGTGGAAGTCGCGTAAATAGGCGGTAAAGGGCAGCTTGATTGGGTGATTGAGGGCAACGTGCGCATGTTGAAATACCTGTTCCCAAGATGGGAAATTCAAACATGTCAGACCGCTTCCCTCATTCAACCATCCAGTGCATTGCTGCGATTGCCCAGCATCATCACTTGCAGGTCAATCCCGAACGATTGATTGAGGATTACGCGCTCGTCTCCGAAGAGCCATCGCCCGCGACGGTGTTGCGCATCGCCTCTGACATTGGTCTGAAGGCCAAGATCGACAAGCTCACCTGGGACAGCCTGCAAGCGCAAGAGGGCGTTTTCCCCCTGATTGCGCGCATGGTCGATGGCAACTGCGTCATCGTCATTGGCGCTTCCGCCACCGGGGATGGTCAGGTCGCCATTCTGAATCCGCTGGCAGACAACCCGACCGAAGTGCTGTCGATCGACCGCGAGAAATTTTGTGTTCGATGGCATGGTGAAGTCTTTTTGCTGAAGCGCCACTACGCGGCCGCCGAAGAGAGTCAGCCGTTTGGCCTGCGCTGGTTTTTGCCGGAAATTCTGAAACAAAAAGCGGCCCTGCGGGATATTGCGATCTCGGCACTGGCGATGCACATGCTGGCCCTGGCCTCGCCCATGTTTTTTCAGCTGGTGATTGACAAAGTGCTGGTGCACCAAAGCATTTCAACACTGTGGGTGCTAGGGGTGGGCATCGTGATTGCCCTGCTGTTTGATTCGCTGTTTGGCTTCTTGCGCCAGATCCTGACCCTGTCTGCCAGCAACAAGATTGACATGCGTCTGACGCGGCGCACCTTTGCACATCTGCTGTCTTTGCCGATCGACTATTTCGAGTCAACCACGGCGGGTGTCATCACGCGCCACATGCAGCAGGTCGAAAAAATCCGCTCGTTCTTGACCGGGCGCATGTTTTTCACGGCGCTGGATGCCACGTCGCTGTTCATTTTCCTGCCCATTTTGTTCACGTACTCCGTCAAGCTGGCCTCCATCACCCTGGTGTTCACGATGCTGATTGCACTGGTGGTCATGACGATGGTGCCCATTTACCAGCGCCGCCTCAATGACCTGTACCGCGCGGAAGGGGACCGTCAGTCCATGATGGTTGAAACCATTCATGGTATGCGCACGGTCAAGGCGCTGGCGATCGAGCCGGCCCAGCGCCGGCTGTGGGACCAACGCTCAGCGCAGTCCATCAACATGCATTTCCGGGTCGGGAAAATCTCCATCACCGGCAATGCCATCACCGATTTTTTGGGCAAACTGCTGCCCGTCGTCATCATCATTGTGGGCGCGCAAGAGGTCTTCGATCAAGCCTTGAGCGTGGGCGCGCTCATTGGTTTCCAGATGATCACTGGCCGCGTGGTGTCGCCGCTGATCGCGATTGTGGGCCTGGTCAACGAGTACCAGGAAACCGCCCTGTCCGTGCGCATGCTGGGGGAGGTGATGAACCGCCCCTCCGAAGGCCGTGCCAGTGCCGGTGGCCTGCGCCCCGAACTGGCCGGCGAGATTTCTTTCAACGACGTGACGTTCCGCTACCCGGGCTCCAGCGTGACGGCCCTGGACCGGGCCAGCCTGACCATTCCGGCCGGGGCCGTGGTCGGCATCGTGGGCCGCAGCGGTTCCGGCAAAACCACCTTGACCAAGCTGATCCAGGGCCTCTACAGCGTGCAGGAAGGGGTGGTCCGCTTTGACCGCACCGATGCGCGCGAGATTGAGCTGGCGCATTTGCGGCGCCAGATTGGCGTGGTCTTGCAGGAGAACTTTCTGTTTCGCGGCTCGGTGCGTGACAACATCTCCATCGCCAAACCAGAGTCCACGTTTGAAGAAATCGTGGCCGCGGCCGAGGCCTCCGGGGCTGCTGAATTCATTGAGCGTCTGCCCATGGGCTACAACACGTTTCTGGAAGAAAACGCCACCAATTTGTCGGGCGGCCAGAAGCAGCGCCTGTCGATTGCCCGCACCCTGTTGACCAAGCCGCGGATTCTGGTGCTGGACGAAGCGGCCAGTGCCCTGGACCCTGAAAGCGAAGCGATCTTCATCAACAATTTGTCGCGCATCGCCGTGGGCCGTACCGTCATCATGATTTCGCACCGGCTCTCCACGCTGGTCAACGCCAACGTCATTCTGGTCATGCAGCAAGGCAAGCTGGTGGACAGTGGCCGGCATGAAGAACTGCTGACAAGATGTGAAACCTACCAACAGCTATGGAACCAACAAACAAGCCATTTATGAAGCGCTGGTTCGCCAAAAAGAAAGGCCAGGTCGACCGGGGTAAAACCGTCATCGAATACCTGCCCGATGCCGACGAGATCGAGCGCAGCCCGGTGCCGCGTTTTGCCCAGATCACGCTGCAAGTCATGGTGGCGTGTTTTGCCTCGTTTGTGTTGTGGGCCAGCTTCTCCCAGTTGGACCAGGTGGTGGTGGCGCAGGGGCGGCTGGTCAACCCCTTGCCCAATATCGTGGTTCAGCCGCTGGAGACCTCGATTGTTCAAACGGTCGATGTGCGTGCCGGGCAGGTGGTGAAAAAGGGCGAGACGCTGGCCACGCTGGATGCCACCTTTATCCAGGCCGATGAAACCCAGTTGCGCGTTCGCCTGACCAGCCTGGAGACCCAAATTGAAGGACTTGAACAAGAGCTCTCGGGTGCCGTGGCGCCGGGGCGCCCGGTGCTCAGTGCCGACGATTTGCTGCAGGCCAACCTGGTGTCCGAGCGCAAAGCCAACTACCGGGCACAGCAGGTCAGACTGGCCGAAAACTCGGCCAAGCTGCGGGCCGCTCTGGCCACCAACCGCAATGACCAGCATCGCGTGGCCTCGCGTCTGAAGTCGCTGAAAGAAATGGAGAGCATGCAGGAGAAGATGGTGGCGCAAAAATTTGGCGCCCCTCTGCAACTGCTGGAGGCGCAGCAACGAAGCAAGGAGGTGGAGCGCGACCTGGAACTGGTCGGCAGCCGCGAGCTTGAAATCCGGCGCGAACTCGGCGCGGTAGAGGCCGAAAAAACCGTCTTCGAGAAGGGTTGGCGCCAAAAGAGCATGGAAGATTTGCTGGCCGTCACCCGCGAGCGGGACGCGATCAAGGAGCAGCTGCAAAAGGCCGACAAGCGCTACAAACTGGTCACGCTGGTGTCGCCGGTCGATGCGGTGGTGCTTGAAATTGCCAAGCTGTCGCCGGGCTCGATTGTCAAGGAGGCCGAGACTTTTTTCACCCTGGTGCCGCTGAATGTGGTGATGGAGGCCGAGGTGAATATTGATTCGGTCGATGTCGGCTACATCAAGCTCGGCCACCCGGTGCACCTCAAGCTGGACGCGTACCCGTTCCAGAAACACGGCATGCTGGAGGCCAAAGTGCGCACCATCAGCGAAGACGCCTTTCGCCGTGACCCTGGCGCCAAAACCGGGGCCGATGCCTATTATCTGGCGCGTATCACGCTGGAAAAAGGCGACCTGAAGAACATGCTTGAGAGCGCAAGGTTGCTGCCCGGCATGACCCTGAGCGCCGAAATCAAGGTCGGCCAGCGCTCGGTCATGTCCTACCTGTCGTGGCCGCTGACCAAGGGCATGAGCGAGGCGATTCGGGAGCCCTGAGCGGGCGCGTGTTAAAGCCGCCGGGCCGCGGCGGCCTGGCACATGGCTTGAATCACATCATCGACCTGAAAGCTGGCCTTCCAGCCCAGCTGGCTGGCAGCCAGCGACGGGTCGCCCGCGCCGTAGGCAATGTCGGAAGGCCGCAGCAAGCCGGGATCGGTTTGCACATGGGCCCGCCAGTCCAGCCCAAAGTGAGCAAACGACTGTTCGACGAAGTAGGCCAGCGACACCGTCTGTCCGGTGGCGATGACATAGTCCTGCGGCTGTTCGGCCTGCAGCATGAGCCACATCGCGTGCACGTACTCCGGCGCCCAGCCCCAGTCGCGGTGAATGTCGAGGTTGCCCAGCTTCAGGGTTTCTTTGGAGCCGGCCGCAATCTGGCAGGCGCCGCGGATGATTTTTTGGGTCACAAAGCGCTCGGGACGCAGGGGCGATTCGTGGTTGAAGAGAATGCCGGTGCAGGCAAACATCTGGTAGGCCTCGCGGTAATTGGCCACCAGATTGTGGGCGCAGACCTTGGCCACTGCGTAAGGGCTGCGCGGTCGAAAGGGGGTGTTCTCGGTCGCCACCTGAGTGCCGGTGTCACCGAAACATTCGCTGGAGCCCGCGTTGTAGAAGCGGATGGGTCGCCCGACAAAACGCAAGGCCTCCAGCAGGTTGAGCGTGCCGGTGGCAATGCTCTCGATGGCCTCGACCGGCTGCTCGAACGACAGGCCGACCGAGGTCTGCCCGGCCAGGTTGTAGACCTCATCGGGCTCGGCCCGGGTGAGGGTCTGCAGCACGCTGCGAAAGTCGTGCCCTGCCATCGACACCACGCGCACCCGGTCCTCGATGCCCCGTGAGCGCAGGCCCTGGCGGTTGAGCAGGGTCGCATCGCGCGAAGTGCCGACCACGTCGTAGCCCTTGGCCAGCAGCAGTTCGCTCAGGTAGGCGCCGTCCTGACCGCCGACGCCGCAAATGAGTGCGCGCCGTTTCCGGGGTGGGTTTGAGGGGGTCATGGGATGGGTCGATGTGGCGATGCGGCCCAGATGGCCAGGGATTGGCCCACCTCGCGCGACATTTTCGACCACGAGAAACGTTCGGCTTGCAGCCGCCCACGCGCCACGAGGTCGGCTCGGGTCGTGGCGTCTTGCACGTCCAACAAGGCTTGGTGCATCTGGTCGATGCTGTCGGGGTCGACATAGATCACCGCCTCGCCCCCCACTTCAGGCAGTGAGCTGATGCGGCAGGTGATGACCGGGCAGGCACAGGCCATGGCCTCTGCCACGGGCAGGCCGAAGCCTTCGTAGCGTGACGGGTAGGCCAGCGCGATGGCGCCGCTGTAGGCGCATTGCAGGTCAGCGTCGCTGAGGACCAGCATGTGCACCTCCGCGGCGCCGACGTGGATGGCGACCTCGGCTTCCAGCGGCTGGTTGGCGTTGGTGCAGACGATGGCGTAGTCGGCCCGGCGCTCGCCCAGGCGCTCGAAGGCGCGAAAGAACAGGACCGCATTTTTGTAGTCGCTGCGCCCGCCACTGATCAGGAAATAGGGTTTCTGAATGCCGTGGCGCTGTTTGAAGCTCGCTACCTGATCCGTGCTGGCGGCGCGAAAGTCGCAGCCACAGTAGGTCACGGCTTTGGTCGTGGCCTGCACGCCCGGGTAGAAACGCACCAGGTCTTGTTCGGTGCTTTGCGAGATGGAGAGAAACGCCTGGGCATACTCAATCGCGTGTCGCTTGGCCACCCATTGGGGGTTCGTCAGGTCAAAGCCCATCACTTCGGGAATCATATCCAGCACCAGCAGGGCTGACGGCGTGATGAGCGGAATGGTGTAGTAGGTGGAAATGAACAGGCCGATGTTCTCTCGGTCGCAAATGGCCTGCAGCATCTGGCGGTCCTGCTCAGGCTGCGCGAAGTCGTGCAGGGGCGCGTCCACATAACTGATGCCCGGCAACCTGGGGGCGGTGCGACCCCGGTCAATCACCAGAATGCTTTGGCCCAGGCTGGAGGCCGACCAATGCCGGAGGATGCTTTTCCAGACCCGCGAGATGCCCGAGGCGTAGCGGAAAAAAGTGCCATCCAGCGCAATTCGCCGGCCACTCTGGCGCAGGCGCGCGTAGGCGGTGACCTCGGCGTTGTCCTCGCTGGCCTGGCGGTACGGGCCTTGTGCCCAGGCAGAGAAGCTGGCCTGGCACGCGGGGAACAAGTTGTCGCGCCAGCCCGTGATGAGCCGCAGGGTGGCGTCGTCCAGCGGGCTGCGGGTGATCAGAAAATACATGCCCAGGTGGTAGGCGTAGCGCCCGGCCTTTTTCGCCACATAGTCGATGGCCTCGGTCGAGTAAAAAAAGATGTGTTGCCCGGATTCGCAAGACAGATACACCCAGTCTTGGTCCTGCCCGGTGTACAGACTGGTGCTGCCAATCACCCAGTCGGGATCGCTGGCAAAGATGTGCTGCCATTCCGTCGCGGGGTCGGAGAAATGCTCCGCCACTTCAAACAGGGTCACCAGCTTGCAGGGGTGGTCCAGGTCGTTCCAGGCATAAGCGCCCATGAACTCGCTGCTGCCAAATTTGTCGCAGGTGTGGAAGTTGTAGCCGGTGTCTCGCAGCAGGCGCGCCAGCAGGCCGGTGCCGCCGCCGAAGTCCACGGCCAGATCGGTTTTGCGAACGTTCAGGGCCTTCAGCAGGGGCGGCAAGGCCAAAAAATTGACCAGGGTGCGCGA
>CAJAFJ010000279.1 GCA_903938955.1 uncultured beta proteobacterium
CTCAAATCCAGGGCTTTGCAGAATGGTGTACTCGGGCGCATCGCCTGCCAGCAGCGCCCGGATGTCGCCGGTGATCTCGGTTTCAGCTGATGGCTCGCCCACAAACACCTGCACTTTGACTGTCGGCACATCGCCATAGTGATCAATCAGCCACACGGCCAAGTTATCCACCTCGAATTCTTGCGGCTGGACGACGGCAAGCGGGTGCTCGTAAAGTTTGATCTTGGTCATGCCTTGGCCCAAAATTGCACGGTCTGGAAGGTGTCGCTGATGACGCTGAGTGGTTCAAACAGCGTGATGCCCGGCATGGCGTGCAGCACAGAGCCATCGTGGTAAATGCCGCAATGGTGGATACCAATGTGCGCGTGTTTGGCCAGCAAGACGATGCATAGGTCAACCGGCTCGGCCACTTGCACGAAGCCATGGGCGCTTTTGTGGATGGCGAGGCGGAAGGCTGACGCCATTTCGCGCACGGAGCGGTTGACGGTTTTGTAGTCCACCGGCACAGCTTGCAGCTCGGTGTTGTACACGTCTGCCACCAGCTCCCAGCACGGCTGCAGGCCATAGGGCTTGGCCAGGTAAGCATTGATGTCGATGGTCATAAAAAGCCTCTCAGCATGGGGATGTCGCGGGGGGCATATAGCTCGCCCGTGCGCGTGATGTTGTAGCGGGGTGACACGGCGCTTAAAGACGCTGCGCCTTTGGCGTAACTGATGGATTCGACTTGCAGCGTGGCGGTGGCCTGGGCGTTAACCAGGTCATCGCTCAGGTATTCGCGGTACACCACGGCGATTTTTTCGAGCGTGGTGATGGGGATGCTGTCCATCTCGTAACGGAAGGTGTCTTCGATGTCCACCAGCCCGAGGCGGATGTCAAACTTTTGATCAAGGTGGCCAGGGGAGCCGGCCAGCTTGATTTCGATGTTGCAGGGCTGCATGGCGTTGCCGCCTGCCGTGCCAAAATACGGCTCACGCCACAGGTGCCAGACTTGGGACATGGCGCTATGGCTGATTTGCAGGGTCTGGATGGGGTGGATGGTTTGCGGGGCACTGGCGAGAAAGACGCGCAGACGGGCTTCGAGGTCGAGGCTCATGCAATGTCCAGTGCGTTGCTGTCCACGGTGGCAAACGTGGCAATCTGGGCCAGCAACGCATTGGTGTCGCCCGCGTAAAGGTTGTACATGTCAACCAAGGCCAGTGACTCTTCACCGGTCAGCTCGTAGGCTTGGCTTTCGGCCTCCACCACAAACGATACAGCCATGGCAATGCCACCCGTGCGACTGGCTTGGTAGCTGTCTGGCACGATGTTGCAGGCGTGCACGGCCGTACCAAAGCCGCTGTCCATCGGCATATCGAAGGTGATGGCGCCTTTTTTAATGACGCCATGAAAGAAGGCGCTCCACACCGAGAACTGCAGCTTGTCCAGAATCAGTGTGACGTTGTACTGGGCCATGCCTCTGTCGTAGTCAAGGGCATAGCGTGGGGCCCCGCCCGATACTTCGGTGCGCAGCACGCCGCCCGGGCCGCCGTGGCTGTAGGCCGCGACGAGGGGTTTAAGGCCATTGGGTAAGGTTGGCATAGTGTGTTGCTCTTAACGGCTGCGCTGGGTGGCGTAGTTGCGTGAAAACGAACGGCTGGTTTTGCTGTTGGGGTCTGACAGAGCGGCGGCAGTGCTGTTGACGGCCTCCTGGATGAGGATGGCGCGCTCGGTGGGGCTGATGCGTTGCTCGGTCACTTTGTCAATGCGGCCGCTGGTTTGATTGACGATGGTCAGGGTCATGGGGGCCGCTGCGCCGCCATTGCTGGCCAGCCCACGGATCACGTCAGCATGTTCGCGGGGCAGCACCATTTCGCGCTCGTGCAGTTGGGTGACAGGGTTGGTGCCGCTGGGGATGTCGTAGCCGCCTTCTGCGCTGGCAATGGCCAGGCCCGCCGTGATTCCGGCGCTGGCATAGCCCATGGCTTTGATTGCTGCGGCCATTGGAATACCGGCGATGGGTCCAAGTCCAATAGGCGGCAGCGTCAATGCGGACGCTGCCGCAACATTGGTGCTTAAGATGATTTGAGCAACTGCAAGACCCTTAGATGCCAGGAAGGCTATCTTCCCCAAAGCACTTTGCTCCATACCTGCTTGTTTCAGCATTCCGTAAAGCTGACTGGTGGAGCTTGACATCATGTCGACCATGTTCATATCAGTGCGCATTTGCATGTCGACCATGGCCTGTTGGTGGCGGGCGTTTTCCTCTTCAATCAGCATGTTGGCCAGCGCCACGTTTTCAAGTTTTGCGTCGTGGAAGGTCTGCAGTTCTTCCAAAACCAGATCGTGCGCCAGTTGCTGCTGTTCAGCCTCAGTCATCAGGCTGACCCGGATGCGCGCCACGTTGGCTTCGTTGTGCTGGATGTCACGCTCGCGGTCGGCCATGAAGCGCTCAGTGGCAGCAGCAAATGCCTTGTCTTCATCGGCTGCGGTCTTGTAGGTGTCAATTCGCTTTTGCAAGGCAATAGCTTCATCTTTGTAGACCTGCGGGAACTTGCTCAAGTTCATCTGGTATTCAAGCACTGCTGTGCCAGATAAGCCAAAGGTTTCGGCTTGCTCGCGCAACTTGGCAACAAAGCGCTGGGCGTCTTCTTCTATTTTTTGCGCGTCTGATTTTTCGGGTTTTCCAGCACCACCGCTTGTTTTCTTGCTGCCAGCCACATCGCCCAAGCCAGGCTTGACAAAAGCGGGGTTGACACTACCACGGCCACCGTTGCCGATGGGGGAGCCCCATGAGCCGGTGAAGTTGGCGTCTTGCTGTCGCGCCTCTCTGGCGCCCACGTCCTGCATGCTGGTGAACAGGCCAAACTTTCCTTCTTTTTTAGCTTCGCGCTGGGCAGCCATAAAGTTGTTGAAGGCGGTAACCAGCGGTCCGGCGATCTCGCGGGCTAGGTCCTGCGCGTTCTTCTTCATGTAGAAAAGTTCTTTGTTGAACTTTTCAGCTTCCAGCGTTTGCTCAGCGCTGACCGTGCCTACCAGTTTCTCTTGCTCAGCCAGGTCTTTCAGGAAGGGGGCTAGTTCGCGCACACTTTTTCCCGTTTGCTCAAGCATCAGACGGGCCTTGTCGCCGTCGTCGGCAAACTTGTCCATGGCCTTTGCGTATTGCAGCATGGCTTCGCCCAGGTCCATATTCTTGAGGCTCTGGGCGCTTAGCCCTAAGGCGGTCAGTCCGATTTCTGCCTGACTGCCGGGTTGTGCATCCATCAAGACCTTTTGGAACTTGATCATGGCGGTGCCTACGGTGTCGAAATTTGCACCCGTGCGCACTGCAACGTCTTCGAGCGCGCTGATATTGGCAATGCTGGACCCCGTGGCATCCTTGAGGTCGTTGAGGGCGTCCATGCTGTCAATGGCGCCTTTGATCAACCCGCCAAAGAAGTCAATCGACAGCGCCGCAACGGCTCCCTTGGCCATCCCCACAAATGCCGAATTCACAGCATCAGAACTGCGCTGCATTTTCTGCATGGCTTGCTCAGTCTGATAGGCGGCTTTGCCCATGTCAGAGGTAAATTTCGCCACATTCGCCTCAAGCGAGACGACTAAAGAACCGAGTGCTGCTGCCATGATTTACCCATAAAAAAACCCGCCTAGGTTGCCCTGGCGGGTTTGGTTAATTTTTTAAACTGTTACGGCTTGCAGATCAAATCAACTAGCTTGTCCATGATGCCATCGCCTTTTTTGATGACTGCATTTTCAGACGTTTCATACTTATAAAACTTTTTGAAACCGACATAGCCGCCGTAGCTGTTTTTTCCGTTTACTTCACCACAAACCGCTCGCTGCTTGCCACCGTCAAACACAATCACATTTTTAAATTGTGCAGAACTTGGGTCTTTGAGCGTGTCGGCAACTGCCTGCTTGGTAGCCTCAATCAAGGCAGCATCATCCAATGCCTGGGCATGTATAAATGCAGATGCACAAAGCAAACTGCACGCAACCAATATCTTCATGACTTCCCCCTGTTGTTATTCAGGGGGTCATGATGCCACTACTTCTGGCGCAATCCCAAATAACGCGGCCCGCAATAGATTGCTGTGGGCTACCGGGTCAGCCATTTGCACTGGCTCGTCTTCCACCACCTCGCGCTGGGTCCAGTGCACAAAGTCTTGTGGCTTGTACGGATCAGGCTTTCTCTCAGCATTACGGTTGACATTGGCCAACAGCGCGCAGGCGGTGCCGTGGCGGAGATCGGCGATCTGATCCCCGAATGGCTCCAACTGGTAGTAGGCCAGCCATTCGGTGAATTCATCGCTGCTGATTTCGATCTGGGCTTGCCTGACCGACTTGCCTAGCTCTTTGGCAAGCCGGAACCAGAATCGCCGCTCTGGCCGCTCACGGAGTTTTTTTCAGCGGCCTCCACGGCACCAACACCGAGGCCGTTGAGGCGCATGGCCACGGCGGCTGGGGCATCCAGGCTGGCTGCGGCTTTGGCCTGCAGGGCGGCCATGTCGTCTGCTGTAAACAGGCGCGAGCCTGATTCGTCCACGCAAGCGGCCACCAGCAGCGCGGCACTGAACTTGCCAATGGGCACGCCGGACTCCCCTTCGGATGTGGCAATGGAGGCGCGAAATTCGTCACGTTCTTGGCCTGTCATGGTGCGGATGCGCACAGTGCCACCCCAAGCGGGCACATGCACGTCTTCGTGCTTGAGGTCGGACGCGGCCAAGATGGCGCTTTTGCTGAGTAAGGTCATGGTTTAGCTCCACACCACCGGGCCGGTGATCTTGCAGTCATACGAGCCCTTGAGCACCGCATTGACGCCGCCAGCGGTTGGCACGGTCTTGACCAGCACGTTGAAGGTGGCCACGGATGCATCTGGCAAGGTGAGTTTGAGGCCGGTCACGGCACCGCTAACCCGGGCCGCGCGCAGGGCGATTTGCCCGTTATCGGTTTTGATGCGTTTGGCTTCAAAGCTGAACTTGCCTTCGTCCACCAGCCCGCTGATGTATTCCATGGCGGTGCTGTCAAGGTCCGTCACGTCCAGGTCAGATGCGGCTCCGTCCATGCCGCTGAAGGTCAGCACGCCATTTATTTTGGTGTAAGCCAAAGGGGTTGCCGTACCGCCAGAGGTGTATGCCAGCCCGGTGGTGTCTACGTTGAGCAGCGCGAAGGTGTTGGCCGTGACGTTGCTGACAACTTGGGTCGTATTGACCACGGAAGCCATGGTGCCGGTGACGGCGGCGATGGTGATCACACTGCCGTTGGTCAGTCCGTGGGCGGCGCTGGTGACGATGGCGGGGTTGCCAACGCTGATGGCGGTGATGGTTTTTGCACCACTGACGCCGGTGGCAACGTGCATCGTGCTGCCCTGTGCTGAGATTCCAGACATGTTGAGTCCTTTAAAGTAAAAAAACCCGCGTTAGGCGGGCGGGTTGGTGAAAGGGTTGCTGCGGCTAAAAGTGCCAGGCTGACAGGGTGAGCATGACGCGGTGGAGCTTGGTGTCGGGCTCGTACATGTCTTGCTCGGATTCAAGGGTGTTTTCAGTAGCCCAGCCTTTCAGGGCTGTTTTCACAGCGGCTGTGCTGGCTTGGGCTGCGTCGTAGGTGCTGGCGTACACGTCAATCTGCATGATCGTGTTGCTGGCGTTGCCGGTGCCGCCATTGACATCAAGGGTGGCCTGCTCTGCGGCGTGAACCCGGGTGTAAACCGCGTAGGGTGTTGCAGTTTTCGGAGGAGCCACGCCGGGGTAAAAGCGGGTGCTGAACAGGCCCGCCAGCAGGGTGACAAGATCGGTTTGCAGACTCATGGTTTGTGCAGCTCGCTGGCGTATTTTTTGATGCGTTCATCGAGTTTTTCGGCAATCGCCTTGACCGCCTCTTCTTTTTTGGACTCGAAGGCGGGCCGAAGGAATGGCCGGGCAGCCATCTTGCTGGTGCCAAATTCCATGAAGCGCCAGTAAAAGGTAGTGCCGGCGTCTTTGTAGACTTTTCCAGCTTTTCCGGCGCGGCGGTTGGCGGCGGTGTTGGCATATTTGGCAACACCCTTGCGCACGCCGACATAAAAAGTCTGCGTTTCAGGGCCAGACTTTTCGCGCACCTGTTTTTGGTACATGTTGGCCTTGAGTGCGCCTGTGTCTTTGGGGGCTTTGACCCCGGCTTCTTTTTTGATGACCGTGGCCCCAGCATTGACGGCAGCGCGCAAGGCGTTGCGGGAAACTTTTTGGGGCAACTCGCGCAAGGCGCTGGCCAGTTCTTTAAAACCGGTCAGTTGCATGATCTGGTCAGCCATCATTCACCCCTCTGGTACACATTAAAAGCAGTTGGCGCCGGTCTTGACCCAGCACCGCGGCGATGTTGTAAACGTCTGCACCGTGCAAGACACGCATGGCAGCAGTGATGCCGGGGCGGTACCGGATATAGATTTTGGTTTCTACGGAATTTTGGGTGGCTGCAGCGGCCAGATACTCGCGGCCCGTCATGTCAGTGATGGCGGCACAAACCTTGCCGTCACCGTCTGTCACAACATTGGTCCACCCGCTCAGTGGCTCGCCAAAAGCGTCTTGGCCAGTCGCGGGTGTCTGGATCGTGATGCGACGGTCGAGCTTGCCCGCCCTCATAGCGTCCACACCTTGTAACGGTCCAGCAGGCGGTCGGCAAAGCCCAGCTTGATGGCGCTGCCGCTGCCTACGGTCTCGGCCTCGCGGCTCTCGTACATGGCGCCGACCATCAGTTTTATCCACGCCTTGATGCTTTCGGGCACGGCGGTGGCATCGGCATAACCCGCCACGTAGCGCAGGGCCACAGCGTTAATCTGGTCGCGCGTGTCGGGCCAGCTGGCGGCGTAGGCGGGCACCACGTAGGCGTGGCCGTAGTCATCGGCGTTATCCAGGGCGTAGAGGCTGCCATCCAGCGTGCGCACCACGCCGGTGTCATCCGTGTACTTGAGGCTGGTGATGCTGGCGGCGGGCACGCGGGTGAGCTGCAGGGCTTCGGGGAAGGCGTCAAGCGTCAGCTCCCAGGTCTGCAGCATGATGGCGCGGCCGGTGGCCTGCTCGGCCTGCTCGGTGGCGGAGGTGATCAGGGCGGTGATCAAGGTGTCGTCGCCCGCCTCGTCTGCGCGCAGGTGCAGCTTGGCTTCTGCCAGGCTGACGGCCAGCGCGACGGCTGGCGTGATGAGTTTTAAAGCCATGGTTACCTTGTTGCTCTGGTTGATCCGGCCCGGGTGGGTCGGCTCGTGTTGTTGCTGCTGGCGCGGGTGCTGCCTGCGCTGTTGTCTCGGTCATGCTGGCCGTACTGGGTTGGCCTGCTGGTGGTGGCCAGCGGGCGCTGGCCTGCCATGGCGCCGGGGATGGGCGCCGATGGATCGGTGCCCACGGCATAGCCTTCAGCGGGCGTGCAATGCAGCTCGGCCAGCGATGCGGTGGCATTGGCGCCTCCAAACGCTGCGCCGGTGGCCGGGTTGATCTGCAAGGCAGCGCAGGCCCCCGACGCATTGGCGTTGGTTGCGTTGGAGGCGGCCCCGGTGGCTGCTGTCAAGGCAATACCGGCCAATAAGCCGTTTGCACTGGCACCGCCTGCGGCACTGGCCAGCATCGCAGTCAACGCTATCGGAGCAGGTATCCCAGTGGCATTGCCGTTGACTGCGGTACTGCCCGAGGCGCTGCCTGTGGCGGCGGTCAATGTAATGGCACGCGGTGAGCCGCTGGTAACGGCGGCCCCGGTGGCTGTGCCGGGGGCGGCTGTCAGCGTTACTGCCGATGGCGCCCCGATGGCGGCTGCTGAACCTGTCGCGCTGGCGGTGGGTGCCGTGAGCGCCACTACCCGAGGTGTGCCGCTGGCTGCTGCCGACCCTTCCGCACTGCCTGCTGGGGCAGTCAGCGCAAGGGCAGCGGGCGCGCCAGTTGCTGTGCCATTCACCACCGCTGTGCCGCTGGCTGAGCCGGTGGCGGCCGTCAGTGTGACTTGTGACGGTGTTGCGGCGGCTGCAGCGCTGCCTGTTGCAGTTGCTGTAGGTGCGGTTAACGTGATGGAGGCAGGTACCCCGGTAGCGGTGGCATCACCGCCTGCCGAGGTGTTGACGATCTCGGTGTCGAACCAAGCGGCGGGCTGCAACTCAGCATCAAACCAGGCGTCTGGTCGCAACTCGCCGTCGAACCAGCCTTGCAGCGCCATGTTTTACACGCTGGCCGGGTCAATAAAGCCCACGCCATCGAACAGCCAACCAATACTTTCAGCGCCCGCTTGCTCCAGCAGCAGGTGCGCGGGGTACATCTCTTGTACCGTCGCCAACTGGTCTGGCGTGATGCTGACGCACAGGTCGATCACGCCTTCTTTGATGCCGACGATGACCATGTTATTTCTCCATCACGGCAAGTGATCCGCTGAAAAATGTGGCTGTGGCCGCGCTGCACAGAATGTTGTGCAGCAGGCAGGAGCCGTTGTAAAGACGGATGCCAGGCGAGCCGATCAGCTTGGGGGTGGACACGTTGACCACGGCGGTGCCGATGGTGGAAATGTCGCGGCAGATCATCAGGCTGATGGCGCCAGTCAATAGCGTGGTGGTCAGCGTGCAGCTTTGGATGCTTTGCACGCCGGTGTCGCCTGCTGCCAGTTGAAACCAGATGATGGTTCCAACAACGGCAGTGGCGGGCAGCTGCGAGCCTGCAATGGCGGAAAGGTTGGCCGTGCGGCCCGCCACGCCTTTGCTGTTGGTGTAGCTCACGGTGATGCCAGCATTAGCGGCCGCATTTGTGGATACCGTTGTCACCAGCAATGCAATAGTGCAACCCTCGCCTGCCGTCGCGCCATTCACATCACGGGCAGGCAAGGTTGGCGTGGTGATGGCTTGCGCTGTGGTCGTGGTCACCACCAAGCCACTGTTGACCCACAAGCAATCGAAAAAGTCGTTGGTGTGGTTGATCGATGAGGCCATTTCAAGCGCGGTCAGGTAGTTTGCGCCTGTCGCCGCATTTGAAATTGGGATGCAGCCGTAATCAGCAGCGGTGGTTCCGTCTGTCACGCGCCCATTCAGGCCAGGGGTGCCAGGCGCCCAGGCGCCGGGGTAGCCTGCGTCTTTGGAGGTGCAGTACCAGCAGCCGATCACGTCAGGCGCGGTGCTGGTTTTCATGAATGGAATCGACTTGCCGCCGTAGTTACCCAGGCCAGCAGCCGGGTACTCAGCGCCCTGACTGTCACGGTGCACCCATGAGCCGTCTTCGCGGTAGCCCAAGTTCTCCCCGGGGAGCAAAACAAACTGCATCAATTCGATTGAGTTGGTGCCGTCGAAGTGCTCCACACCGATCGTGCAGCTGGTGCCTGCGCTGTTATTGGTGCAATAGATGGCTTTGACGTTGCGCTGGGTGCTGGCAGCAGGGCTTGCCACAATGGTTGTGGTGGTGGCGGTAGTGATGCGCGTGTTGGTGCGTCCCGGTGTGACCGTGGACACGCTCACATCGATGTATGAGGTGTGAACCTCGATCGTTGTTGCGGCCGCGCTGGTCGTCAGGCGAACGACATCGCTGATGGATGTAAGCAGCAGCATGATTAGCGGTTGACGTAGAGAGGCGCGGAAATGGTGGCCGTGTACGTGCCTGCGGTGCTGGTGATGGTGC
>CAJAFJ010000280.1 GCA_903938955.1 uncultured beta proteobacterium
CTGGTGAACACCTTGCTCCCGTCGATGGACATCTACCTGGTGACCGACCACCAAGGCGAAATCATCCACGCCAGTGCCGGGGCCGACAAAGCACTCTCGGTGTTGGGCTTGTCGCTGAATTGGCAAAACATCATGCACATGATGCCGCCCTCGCAGCGGGCGGGTGTGCAGGCCTTGTTGCAGCGCTTTGCCGGGCCGGGAGCTACCGGTGCCATTCAGATGTACCCGCTGGCGTTTGGCGATGGCAACCCGGAGCAGGTCACGCAGATTTATGAGGCCCTGGTCCTGCAGGGCGGGTCGCTTGAGCAAGCCGAGATTTATTGGCTGCTGGGGCAAGAGGGGCAGCCGGGCGTCAGCGGCATCGAGATTGCCAAAACGCACTCGCTGCTGGCCGAAGGGGAAGAGGCACTGCTGCTCACCGATGCAGACAGCAACATCCTCGCGGTCAATCCGGCCTTTACCCGCATCACCGGCTACAGCGATTTCGATGTGTGGGGCCTTAACCCGCGCCTCTTGAGTTCCGGCTTGCAGGACGTGGACTTCTACAAAACATTTTGGGCCAGCCTGCAGGAGTCCGGGACCTGGACCGGTGAGTTCTTTAACCGCCGCAAAAATGGCAAGATTTTTTTCGAATGGGTCACCGTCAAGGCGGTGCAAGATACCGAGGGTGCCACGCAGTACTACCTGGCCGCTTTTGCCGATATGTCGCAGCGCGAGAACGACACCCGGCAATTTTCTTCCCTGCAGGTGCATCACGACCCCATGACCGGTTTGCCGAACCGGCGCCTGTTTGAAGACCTGCTGACCCAAGCCCTGGAAGAAGCGGCTCTGGGGCAAACGGGCTGCAGTGTGCTGTCGATGAGTCTGAACCAGTTCAAACAGATCACCGATGAGTTGGGCCATGAAGTCGGTGACCTGATCCTGATGGAGTGCAGCGCCCGCCTGCAGCGCCTGATGCGGCCCGGTGATGTGATTGCGCGGGTCGGGGGCGATGAGTTTTTGGTGCTGCTGAAAGGCATTGAGCACCAGGCCGAGGCGGAACGCCTGGCCAGCACCTTGCTGAAGTTCATGGGTCAACCGATTCAGCTGTCCCGCCAGCAGTTGTCCATGACGGCGAGCCTGGGTTGCGCCCGCTACCCGCACGACGGCAATAACGCGCGCATCCTGATCATGCGGGCCGGTGCGGCCCTGTATGCGGCCAAACGGTTTGGCACTGATTTTTTCTTTTATGAACTGGGTCATGTGTCCGAACTGGAGCAGCCCGGTGTTTCTGACACCCCCCTCGCAACCCCGGAGTCTCAGCCATGACCCATATTCTGATCGTCGACGACCATTCCGATATTCGCCGTCTGCTCACCATCACGTTTGGCAAGGAATACGACATTCTTGAAGCCGAAGACGGCCTGGTCGCCCTGGAGCTGATTCGGCGCCATCATCCCAAAGTGGTGTTGCTGGACGTGATGATGCCCGGTGCCCTGGATGGGCTGCAGGTGCTCGACGCCATCAAGGCCGATCCCAAAACCCGTGACATTCTGGTCGGCATGGTGACCGCGCGCGGTCAGGTGGCCGACAGCGACGAGGCCAGCCGGCGCGGCGCCGATGCCTACTTCGTCAAACCCTTCAGCCCGCTCCAGGTGGTGGCTTGGGTGCGCAGCAAGTTGAAAAGTTGAGGCGCTGACCCGGCACGCGACAAGGAGGACGACGATGGATGGCAACGACGGCATGCAACTGCAAATGTTTCGCTATGCGCAAGACTTGCAAGAACTGATGGGCCAGCAAACCCGTCTGCAAAAGCGCTACCAGCTCTTGTTGCATTCCCTCGGGCGCGGCAGTCTGGGGCAGGATCGCCTGCAGGGCCAACTGCTGGCCTGGCTGGACCGCTATCTGGTGACCAATCTGCAAGGCGAGTTTTTGCGCGCCAGTCCGGCCCTGAGCCAGGCGATGCACGCCAGCGCAGCCGCCTGGACTGGCCCCTTTATTCAGGATATGGTCCCGCCCGATCAGGCGCCCCGCGTGCAGGCGCTGCTGTCCACTTTGGCGGTTCACGGGGAGCATGGCCCCATCCAGCGGCGCCAGCTGGTGCTGCGCGATGACGCCGCGTCCCCGCAGGGGCGTGCCTATGACGCGCTGATCCATGTGGTGAACAAGCACGATCATCTGGAGGTGCACTGGCTATTGGGTTGCGAGGTGCCGCCCGGTGCCCCCGAGGGGGCGATTCACGCCGCGTTCCTAGCTTTGGGTGACAGTGAAGACGGCCTGCTGCTGGTGGGTCAGGATGGCAATATACAAGCCCTTAATTCCGCTGTGACCCGCATCACGGGCTACAGCCAGGCCGAGTTGCAGGGGCAAAACCCGCACACCTTCAGTTCCGAGTTTCACGATGCCGATTTTTACCCTGACTTGTGGGACCAGTTGCTTCGGACCGGCAGCTGGACCGGGGAACTCTTCAACCGACGCAAAAATGGCCAGGTCTACCTGAGTTGGGAGTCGATCAAGGCGGTCAAAAACGCCAGCGGCGACACCGTGTCCTACATCGCCTCGTTCACCGATATGTCCCCCGACCGCATCGACACTCGTGAGCTGACACACCTGGCATTTCATGACCATTTAACCGGCTTGCCCAACCGCCGCATGCTCGAAGACCGCCTTCAGCAGGCGCTGCTGCTCGCCAGTGAAGCGCAAAGCGGCCTGAGCGTGCTGGTGCTGGACCTGAACGGCTTCAAGCCGATCAACGATGCGCTGGGGCACGATGTTGGCGACCTGGTGCTGCAAGCCGTGGGGTCGCGGCTGCAGGTCTCGGTGCGCCGTGTGGACATCTGCGCGCGCGTGGGTGGCGACGAGTTTGTGGTGGTGTTGCACGGCACCCATGCCGAGCCCGATGTCGAGCGCATCGCCAGCGGTATTCTGGCGGCGATATCGGCCCCGATTGACCTTGGGAAACGCGTGGTGAGCGTGGGGGCCAGCATGGGCTGCGCCCGTTTTCCGCGCGACGCGCAGAACATGACGACCCTGCTCAAACACGCCGATACCGCCATGTACCGTGCCAAGCGCGCCGGCTCTAAATTGAGTTTTTACGCCGACGGACATGACTGATTTTTCGCTCGTATCGCCCAAATACTGGCGCCTTCTGTTGACGATCTGGCTGGCGGCGCTGGTGCTGATCGTGCTGACGTGGGGGCATGTGTTTGTGCTGGCCGGGGAGAGTCAGGCCCGCGAGATGGCCGCGTCCGAGAGCGAGCTGGCCAACCTGACCCGTGTCAGCCAGGAGCATGCCCACCGCACCTTTCGCAGTGCCGATCAGGCGATCCGGTTTATCCAGTCGCGCTACCTGGAAGTCGGTGATCGTCTTGATCTCAAGGCCCTAACGACCAGCGGGGTCATTGACACCGAAATTTTCAATCAGGTCGGCATCATTGATGCACAGGGAATTTTCACCCATTCCAATCTGCCTATTACCAGCCGTCTTGATCTGTCAGACCGCGAGCATTTCAAAGTTCATGTGGCCGATGACGCGGCCGGTTTGTTTGTCTCCAAGCCGGTACTCGGACGCGCCAGTGGCAAATGGTCGATCCAGCTGACGCGGCGCATCACCCGTGCCAATGGTGACTTTGCCGGGGTGGTGGTGATCTCGATGGACCCCGGTTACTTCACCCGTTTCTACAGCGCGCTCAATCTGGGGCCGCAGGGCCTGAATGCCTTGTATGGTCTGGACGGGATCGCGCGCGCGCGCAAAGTAGGGACGAAGGAGGACGCCGGGGCCAGTGGGGCCGCCGCCCCGGTATTGGCACGCATTGCCCAGGGCGAGGAATTCGGCGCCTACACCGAACGGTCGGTGGTGGATGGGGTGGACCGCATGCTGTATTTCCGAAAAATCCCCCAGTACCCGCTGATGGTGTTGGCGGGTCGGGAAAAGCAGGAAATTTTGACTGAATATCAGCGTGGCAAAGACGCCCTGATTCTGCAGGCCTTGCTGCTGAGCGCGCTGATTCTGGCCCTGGCGGCGGGTCTGGTGCGTTACCTCGGGCAACTCCGGCGTGCCGTGGCGGCGCGCCAGGCGGTACAGCGCCAGCAACAAGACCATGCGCAGCAGCTGGACATTATCTTTGCCCTGAGCCCCGATGGCTTTGTGTCGTTTGACGCAGAGTACCGGGTCAAGTACGTCAGCCCGGCGTTCAGCCAGATGACCGCCCAGGGCGCGGTGCAACTGGAAGGGCTGGGGGAACATGATTTTTCAGCCTGGCTGGGCCAGCGCTGCTTGCCAGAGGCCCCGTTCATCGGGGTGTCCGCCTTGCGCGCCCAGGCGGATTCGAGTCAGTCCGCGGTGAGCGAGCTGGTGGGCCTGTGTGGCCGCGAAAAACGGGTGCTGCAAGTGGGGCTGCGCAGCAGCGCATCGGCTTCGGTGTCACAAATTCTGTATTTTCGGGATGTGACGCACGAGACCGAAGTGGACCACATGAAGAGTGAATTTCTGGCTACCGCAGCGCACGAGTTGCGCACGCCCATGGCCAGCATTTTTGGCTTTTCGGAACTGCTGCTGTCGCAGCCGATGGAGGCTGAGGGTCAGCAAGAAGCGCTGGGCATTATTTACAGCCAGTCCAAACTGATGAGCAAGATTCTTGACGAACTGCTGGACCTGGCACGCATCGAGGCGCGCCGCGGCAAGGATTTTCGCTACACGCGGGTCTGCCTGCAAACGCTGGTGGCCGACATCGTGAAAGCCTACCCGCAACCGAAAGACCGCAGCAGCCCCGAGTTGCGGATGCCGCAAGAGCCACCTTTGTATGTGATGGCCGATCAGGGCAAGCTGCGCCAGGCCCTGCAGAATGTTTTGTCCAATGCCTACAAATACTCGCCCGCCGGTGGCGCGGTGGTGATTGAGCTTGAGGCCCGCCATGCGGCCGACCGCCCACCCGAAGTCTGCATTCACATCTCGGACCCCGGTATCGGCATGAGCGCTGAGCAAATGAGCCGCGTGTGCGAGCGTTTTTACCGTGCCGATGCCTCCGGCAAGATTCCGGGCACCGGCCTGGGCATGAGCATCGTCAAAGAGATCATTGATCTTCACCGCGGTCAACTGAGCTTGCACAGC
>CAJAFJ010000281.1 GCA_903938955.1 uncultured beta proteobacterium
CAGCGTGCGCGGGTCACGGCCAAAGAAATGTTTGCGCACGTAAGCGCCGTCGTTGGCTTTGAAGGACTGGTAATCGCCGTCCAACGTGTCCATCATCAATTTCTTGAGGGCGCCGTCTTTGTCGCGGGCCAACAAAGGATCCCACTCGCTGCCCCACAGCAGCTTGATCACGTTCCAGCCAGAACCGCGGAATTCGCCTTCAAGCTCTTGCACGATCTTGCCGTTGCCCCGCACCGGGCCGTCCAGACGCTGCAAATTACAGTTGATGACAAACACCAGGTTGTCCAGATTTTCGCGAGCGGCCAGGCCGATGGCGCCCAGCGATTCGACCTCGTCCATTTCGCCGTCGCCGCAGAAGACCCAGACCTTGCGGTTTTCGGTGTTGGCAATGCCACGGGCATGCAGGTATTTGAGGAAACGGGCCTGGTAGATCGCCATCAAGGGGCCAAGACCCATCGACACGGTAGGGAATTGCCAGAAATTGGGCATCAATTTAGGATGCGGGTAGCTCGACAGACCCTTGCCGTCCACTTCCTGGCGGAAGTTCAGTAACTGGTCTTCGGTCAAGCGGCCTTCAAGGTAAGCGCGGGCGTAGACGCCGGGCGATACGTGGCCTTGAATGTAGAGACAGTCGCCGCCATGGTTTTCGTTCTCGGCATGCCAAAAATGATTGAAACCGGCGCCAAACATGTGCGCCAGTGAAGCAAACGAGCCAATGTGACCACCGAGGTCACCGCCATCTACCGGGTGATGGCGGTTGGCCTTGACCACCATCGCCATGGCGTTCCAGCGCATGTAAGCGCGCAGGCGCTCTTCGATCTCGATGTTGCCGGGGCAACGCACTTCCTGGTCGGCCTCAATCGTATTGACGTAGCCCGTATTGGCAGAAAACGGCATATCGATGCTGCTTTGGCGCGCGTGCTCAAGCAATTGCTCCAGCAAAAAGTGAGCGCGCTCGGGGCCCTCACTCTGGATGACGGCGGACAGGGCGTCCATCCATTCACGGGTTTCCTGGCTGTCCGCGTCTTGCGCGAGTGGGCCTGATGCATCTTTGGGAACTGCTGACATGTTGTCTCCTGAGGTTTTTTTAACTCACGAATATTAGTGCGAATTACGACTATTGATCGTGAAATAATTTTCGCATATTTTTTATAAATTTCAAAATATGCATTTTGATTTCATATTACGAAATTAATTAAATACGCCTGGCAAACCACTTTCAACGGCAATGACAAGCGTCCTCCAGCTTCCGACAAAAGAGGGGTGATTTACACTCGAAACCATGTTTTTGCCCCGCCTTCTGACGCTCACCGGTCTCAAAAGACTGCACCCTGTTCACCGGATTAACAACTGGTGGCACCGCTTGACGCCAAATCGTCAGGACCGTTTTGCGGTCCTGACGCCACTGGCGGCAGTGCTGTTGTTTCTGGCCGCCATCGTGGCGGCGTTTGGTTATTTGCGGCTGGAAGAAGTTGAACGGGAGCGCGAAGCGGTTCAACGCGATGTGGAATACACACAACAACGCCTGCGTCTGCGCCTGCTGGAGCGCCAGGAGCAACTGATGGTGATCGCCCGCGAGATCACCAACCGCGAACTCGATATCGACGAGTTTCAAAGCCGGGCCGAGGCCATGATCAAGCAATACCCCGAACTGCAGGGCCTGACCTGGATTGACGAGCGCAAACGCATCAAGGCCAACTACGGCTCCGCCAGTCTGTCAGCCCACCAGATCCGAACCGTGGGCAGCACACTGGCGATGGATGAGACCGAAAGCAACTACGGCCTGACGCGCGAGTTGCAGCAACCGCTCTACTCCCAAAGTGTGGCCTCGCCCAACACCCAGGCTACCCTGCAACTGCATATTCCGCTGATCGACCGCGCTGGTTTTTCCGGTGTGCTGCTGGCCGAGTACTCGGTCGATGGCATGTTCCGCTACGGCGTCCCCAGCGACGTGTCGGCCCGCTATGCCATTTCTTTTCTGGATGCCAATGGGGCGGTCCTGGCGGGCACCAGCATTCCCAAGCGCCAACGCGGCACCAGTCTGTTGCCGTGGTCAGGCCCGGCCAATGCGTACCAGGTGCCGGTGTCGCCGGTAGGCAATGGCCTGGTGATTCAGGGCCAGGCGTACCGAACCTCGCTGGGCGTGATTGGCAGCGCCTTGTTTTGGCTGGTGGTGGTGCTGAGCACCATGACCGCCTGGATGTTGATTGCCAACTGGCGCCACACCCGCCGGCGCATGCAAGCCCAGCATGCACTTGAATCTGAAACCGTGTTCCGCCGGGCCATGGAAAACTCCATGCTCACCGGCATGCGGGCGCTGGATTTGCAGGGTCGAATCACCTATGTCAACTCGGCTTTTTGTCAAATGACGGGCTGGAGCGAGTCTGATCTGGTGGGCAGCAAGGCCCCGTTCCCCTACTGGCCGCAGGATGACCGCGATATGCTGCACACCCGGCTGGAAGAAGAATTAAGCGGCAAAACCCTGAACAGCGGCATTCAAATGCGCGTCAAACGGCGCGATGGCTCGCACTTTGAGGCGCGCCTTTACGTGTCGCCGCTGATTGATGCACGCGGTCTGCATACCGGCTGGATGACCTCCATGACCGATATCACCGAGCCCAACCGCATTCGCGAGCAGCTGTCGGCTTCACACGAACGCTTTACCACGGTGCTGGAAGCGCTGGATGCCTCCATTTCTGTCGCCCCACTGGGCAGCGATGAATTGCTGTTTGCCAACAAGCTGTACCGCCTCTGGTTTGGCACGCAGACCGCCGGGCATTTGCAACTGGCGGCCCAGGCCGGCGTGCCCGCACCGGCGAACAGCGATGAGCCTCTGGACAATGTGGATGCATTCGCCGGGCTACCAGCCGACGTTCTGGCCGAATCCGAGACCGAAAGCGCTGAGGTCTACATAGAGCCCTTGGGCAAGTGGCTGGAGGTGCGCACCCGCTATTTGGGCTGGGTGGATGGGCGGCTGGCGCAGATGGTGATTGCCAGCGACATCACAGCCCGCCGCCTGGCCGAGCAACAATCCGCCGCTCAGACCGAGCGCGCCCAAAACGCCAGTCGTTTGATCACCATGGGTGAAATGGCGTCCAGCGTGGCGCATGAGCTGAACCAGCCGCTAACCGCCATCAACAACTACTGCAACGGCATGGTGTCGCGCATCAAGGCGCACCAAATTACCGAAGAAGACCTGCTGGGCGCCCTGGAAAAAACGGCCAAACAGGCCCATCGCGCCGGGCAGATCATTCAGCGCATCCGCTCCTTCGTCAAACGCAGCGAGCCCAACCGCACCCTGTCGGAAATTGGCAGCATGGTCGATGAAGCGGTTGAACTGGCCGGCATCGAGCTGCGCCGCCGCAATGTGCGTCTGACCCACTATGCGGCCCCCAGCATGGCGGCCTTGATGGTGGACCCGATTTTGATTGAGCAAGTGCTGGTCAATCTGCTCAAAAATGCAGCCGAATCGATCGACTCCGCCCATCGACCCACGGCACAACGCAACGTCAAGCTGCGCGTGGAGCCCAAAATCGTGGACGACAAGCCGGTCATTGAATTTGAGGTGACCGATACCGGCCCCGGACTGGCCCCCGAAGTGCTGGCGCGCTTGTATGAAGCCTTCTACTCCACCAAGGCCGATGGCATGGGCATTGGCCTGAGTTTGTGCCGTTCCATTGTTGAATCGCACATGGGCAGGATGAAAGCCGAGAACCTCTACAATGGCGCCGAAATAACAGGGTGCTGCTTCTCCTTTTGGATCCCCGTGACAGAATCCATCCCGCTTGCAGCACAGCCCGCGTCATAACAACCAAGGACCCCCAGTAAACATGAGTTTGATCCCCAAAAAAGGCACGGTTTACGTGGTCGACGACGACGAAGCCGTCCGTGATTCACTTCAATGGTTACTAGAGGGCAAAGACTACCGGGTGCGATGCTTCGAGTCCGCCGAGTCATTTTTAAGCCGCTACGATGCGCGCGAAGTTGCCTGTCTGATCGTGGACATTCGCATGGGTGGAATGACCGGGCTGGAGCTGCAAAACCGCCTGCTCGAAATCCACTCGCCACTGCCCATCGTCTTCATCACCGGCCATGGCGACGTGCCAATGGCCGTAGACACCATGAAAAAAGGCGCCATGGATTTCATCCAGAAGCCGTTCAAGGAAGACCAACTGGTGTCGCTGGTGGAGCGCATGCTCGACCAGGCCAAAGACGCGTTTGCCGAGCACCAGAGCGCCGCCAGCCGCGGTGCCCTGATGGCGCGCCTGACGCTGCGCGAGTCGCAAGTGCTGGAGCGCATCGTGGCCGGTCGCCTGAACAAGCAGATTGCCGACGACCTGGGGATCAGCATCAAAACGGTGGAAGCGCACCGCGCCAACATCATGGAAAAACTCAACGCCAACACCGTGGCCGACCTCCTGAAAATTGCTTTGGGACAAGCCGCCGCCAAAGCTTGACCGGATAAAACGCCTACAACGCCCGCCCCTTATGGATCAGCGGGCTTTTTCATTTAAAGAACAGACATCATGACACTCACCCCCACTGCCCAGATCATCGACGGCGTCGCCCTCTCCGCCCAACTGCGTGCCAACATTGCCACGCGCGTGGCCGCCCTCAAAACCCGTGGCATGACGCCCGGCCTGGCCGTGATCTTGGTCGGCGATGACCCGGCCAGCGCGGTGTATGTGCGCAACAAGGTCAAGGGTTGCCTCGATACCGGTGTGCATTCGGTGTTTGAAAAATTTGAAGCCACACTCTCGGAAGCCGATTTGCTCAAGCGTATCGCCGCCCTCAATGTCGACCCGACCATCCACGGCATTCTGGTGCAAATGCCCTTGCCCAAGCACATCAACCCGCACAAGGTGATCGAGGCCATCTCCACCAGCAAAGACGTGGACGGTTACGCCACCTTGAGCGCTGGCGAGCTGATGACCGGCCAACCCGGCTTTCGGCCCTGCACGCCTTATGGCTGCATGAAACTGATCGAGAGCACCGGCATTGATTTGCGCGGCAAACACGCGGTGGTGATTGGCCGCAGCAACACCGTGGGCAAGCCGATGGCGCTGCTGCTGCTGCAAGCCAATGCCACCGTCACCGTGTGCCATAGCGCCACCGCCGACATCGGCTTTCACACCCGTCAGGCCGACGTGGTGGTGGCCGCCGTGGGCAAGCGCAATGTGCTGACGGCCGACATGGTCAAGCCCGGAGCCATCGTGATTGATGTCGGCATGAACCGCAACGATGAAGGCAAGCTATGTGGCGACGTGGATTTTGCGGGCGTAAAAACCGTTGCCAGCCACCTCACGCCAGTCCCGGGCGGCGTGGGGCCGATGACCATTACGATGTTGTTGGTCAACACCCTTGAAGCCGCGGAACGCGCCGCCAACTAAGTAAGTAGCGAGCCCGCCCTGCCCCAACTCATTTGCCCATGAACAATCCACTGCTCTCTTTCAACGACCTGCCTCTTTTTGACCAGATCAAGCCCGAACACGTCGCACCGGCCATCGACTTGCTGCTGGCCGATGCCAGTGCCGCACTGGAAACCGTCACCGCCCCCGGGTTTCCGGCAGGCTGGAGCGACATTGCCGGCGTGCTGGATGTGTCCACCGAAAAGCTGGGAAGTGCCTGGGGCGCCGTCAACCACCTCAACAGCGTGGCCGACACACCCGAGTTGCGCACTGCCTACAACGAGGCCCTGCCCAAAATCACCGAGTTCTTTACCCGCCTGGGTGCGGATGAACGGCTCTACGCCAAATACAAAGCCATTGACCCGGCCTCGCTCAACGCGGAGCAACGCCAGGCGCATAAAAATGCCATGCGTAACTTTGTGCTCGGTGGCGCCGAGTTGACGGGCGACGACAAAGTGCGCTTTGCCGCCATTCAG
>CAJAFJ010000282.1 GCA_903938955.1 uncultured beta proteobacterium
AAACCCAAAAAGGCTTCGACAACGACGAATCCAAAGAACTCGGCTTCTATCTGCAAAAGGGCTTGTTTGAAGAGTACGCCAGCTTTGGTCGTGGTCATGGCCACGACTTGGCCAACTTTGACGTCTATCACAAGGCACGCGGCTTGCGCTGGCCCGTGATTGACAACAAAGAAACGCTGTGGCGCTTCCGCGAAGGCTATGACTCGTATGTGAAAAAAGGCGAGGGCGTCAAGTTCTACGGCAAGCCGGATGGCAAAGCGGTGATTTTTGCGCTGCCTTACCAACCCGCCGCCGAGCAGCCCGATGCCGAGTTTGATCTGTGGTTCTCCACCGGTCGCGTGCTGGAGCACTGGCATACCGGTTCCATGACCCGCCGCGTGCCCGAGTTGTACCGCGCCATGCCCGATGCCTGGCTGTACATGAATGCGGACGATGCCAAGAAGCGCGGTCTGCAACGTGGCGACACGGTCAAGGTGGCTACGCGGCGCGGTGAGATCAGCACCAAGGTGGAAACCCGTGGCCGCAACAAGATGCCGCCCGGCGTGGTGTTCATGCCCTTCTTTGACGAGCAGCGCCTGGTGAACAAGCTGACGCTGGACGCCACCTGCCCGATCTCGAAGCAAACCGACTTTAAAAAGTGCGCTTGCAAGGTCGTCAAGGCTTGAGCGAACGCAAGCACCCGCAGGCATGAGCCTGCCCGCTTGCTCTGCTGACTGATATGAAAACACCTGATCACGCTAAAACGGCTGCCCGCCGCCAGTTCATCTTCGATACCGCGAAGATGGTCTGCGGCGTGGGCGCGATCGGCTTGGGATTGAGTTTGTACAGCAAGCAGGCCAAAGCCTTGCCGGCCGGTGCCATCCGGCCCCCCGGTGCGGGCAGTGAACAGGATTTTCAGTCGGCCTGCATCCGTTGCGGCCTGTGTGTGCGTGACTGTCCGGTCGATATTCTCAAGCTCGCGACACCGGAAATGCCGGTGGCCACGGGGACACCATTTTTTGTGGCCCGTCTCAAACCGTGTGAAATGTGCGAAGACATTCCGTGCGTCAAGGCGTGCCCGACCGGCGCGCTGGACCACCAGCTGACGGACATCACCCAGGCCAAGATGGGGCTGGCGGTGCTGGTGGACCACGAAACCTGTCTCAACTTTTTGGGCATGCGCTGTGACGTCTGTTACCGCGTTTGCCCGGTGATTGACAAAGCCATCACGCTCGATGTGCAGCACAACGAGCGCACTGGCCGACACGCGATGTTTCTGCCCACCGTGCATTCAGAGTTTTGCACCGGCTGCGGCAAGTGCGAGGCCTCTTGCGTGCTGGAGGTGTCTGCCATCAAGGTTTATCCGGTCAAGCTGGCCAAGGGCGAACTGGGCGCGCATTACCGGCTCGGTTGGGACGAAAAACGCAAAGCAGGCCAGTCATTGGTCGAAGACAAAGGGCTGGTCGATTTGCCTGACCGGATGCCCGAGGGCATGAAGTTGCCTGGCCACTTTGACCCTGGCAGCGCCACCACCGCACCGATCTCCAATGAGGCCCCGCGATGAGTGAAGTCAAGCATCTGCTGGGGCATGAGGCGCTGCAGGCCAAGGGCTGGTGGGGCGCGCACCGCTGGTTGCTGCTGCGGCGCGCGTCGCAGCTCACCATTCTGGCTTTGTTTCTGGTGGGGCCATTGTTTGGCTGGTGGCTGGTCAAGGGCAATCTCAACTACAGCCTGACACTCAACACCGTGCCGCTGACCGACCCTCTTGTGCTGCTGCAGTCGCTGGCCACGGCGCATGCGCCCGAGCGCAACGCGATCATCGGTGTCGTGATCGTGCTGTTGTTTTACATGCTGGTGGGTGGCCGCGCGTACTGTGCCTGGGTGTGCCCGGTCAACATCGTGACCGATGCCGCCAGTGCGCTGCGCCGCAAGCTCGATATTCGGGGTGGTGGCGATCTGCCGCGCCAGACCCGCTACTGGCTGTTGGCGCTGATTCTGGTGCTGGCTGCCACCACCGGCGGTATTGTCTGGGAGCTGGTTAACCCGGTCTCCATGCTGCACCGCGGCCTGGTCTTTGGCATGGGCGCGGGTTGGATGCTGATTGGCGCGATCTTTTTATTCGACCTGTTTGTCATGAAGCGCGGTTGGTGCGGTCACATTTGCCCTGTCGGCGCTTTTTACAGTCTGGTGGGCCGCTTCAGCGTGCTGCGGGTGTCGGCAGACAAGCGCGAGGCTTGCAACAACTGTCTCGATTGTTTTGTGGTGTGCCCCGAGCAGCAGGTGATTCGCCTGCCGCTCAAAGGCGCAGCCAAGGGCGCGAGCCCGGTGATTTTGTCGCCCAATTGCACCAATTGCGGGCGCTGTATGGATGTGTGCTCCAAAGATGTTTTTAGCTTTGTCACGCGCTTCAATAAAGACGTTTCAACCCCGGTCGGCAAGATGCCGCCGTCTCTCTGATTTCAAAGACCTTTCACCCGTGGAGACCCCAACATGAAAAAGACCCTCAAAATATCGCTGGCCGCCCTGTTGTCCATCGCCACCTGCTGGAGCACGGCACAACCAGTCAACAGTATTCGCGGTACCGATGTCACCAGCGTAGACGCCGCGCCTCTCGTGCAGCCGTATCAGGGCAGCAAACCGGGCCAGCAGGCGCTGATTGTGCGTACTTACCAGGGCCAGCCTCCCTTGATTCCGCACAAGGTTGACGGTTTTGATGACATCAATGCCACTGAAAACACCTGTTTTGATTGCCACAGCCACAGCGAATTCAGGGGGCAAAAAATTCCGCGTGCGGGCAAGAGTCACTTTCTCCCGCCTGCCACAGTTAATGCCGAACCGGTACTCGATATGAAGCGCTGGCAGTGCAACTCTTGCCACGTGCCGCAAATCGACGCCAAACCGCTGGTTGAAAATGTGTTTAAAGGGACTGTCGCGCCATAATATCTGCGCACGACCAAGGACACCCTGATGGATTTGACTTCTGGCCACGAGTTATCGGAATTTGCCAATGCGCTGATCCATTCGCGGCACAACGTGTCGCCCCGGCGGCTGGATGAACCGGGGCCGTCCACAGATCAGTTGCAGAATATTCTGGCTGCGGCGGCTGCCGCGCCCGACCATGGGCAGTTGCTGCCGTGGCGTTTCGTGATCGTGCCCAAAGACCGGCGTGATCGTCTGGCCGACGTGTTCGGACAAGCCTTGGTCGACCGCGACCCCGAGGCCACCCCGGCCCAAATCCACAATGCGTGCGAGAAGGCGCACCGTGCGCCTTTTTTAATGCTGGCCATAGCCCGGTTGACTGACCCTGAAGCCGCTGCGGGCGCTGCGCTGGGTCGCGGTGCGCATCACCCCGAGTCGGCAGAGGCTGAAGTGGGTGACGCTGAACGCCTGGTGTCGTTTGGCTGTGCCATTCAAAACATCTTGTTGAGCGCCCACGCCGCCGGTTTTGGCACCGGCCTGACCAGCGGCCAGGCCATGGCGTCACCGCGCCTGCGCGCCTTGTTCGGGCTGAATGACAACGAGCAGGCGGTGTGCTGCATCAACATCGGCACCGTCACCAAGCACAAAACCAAGCGCGTTCGGCCCCCGGTGGCCAGCTACGTCAGCAGTTTGTGAGGCTTGTGCATCAGGCGCGCACATCGCCTACCGGATCGGCACCAAAGTCGGCGCGCGCCAGGTAGGCCAGCACACGGCTGGCGGCGACTTCAGGCGAGGTCAGCTGACCGTTGCGCTGAAGGTCGATAAAGCCTTGTTGATCCGGGAAGTCCGCGCTGTCGGCGCTGCGCAGTTGCACCTGCATGTCGGTGTCGATCACGCCCGGTGCCAGTGAGCAGACACGGGCGCCGTGGGTTTGCAGGGCTTCATCCAGCGCGAGGCAGCGGGTAAAGTGGTCCAGCCCGGCCTTGGCAGCGCAGTAACCCGCTTGCGAGGCCATCGCCCGGCGGCCTAATCCCGACGAAATATTGAGCACTTTGCGCGGCACATTCCAACCCTGCGTCATTTTCAAAAAAGCGGCGCTGAGCAGCATGGGCGACTCCAGGTTCACCCGCAGCGCGTGCGCCAGATCAGCCGGGTCGGATTCGCTGACCGGGACAATGCGCGGCATGACGCCGGCATTGTTGATCAGGGTGGCGCTGGCAAAGTGCGTGACGCGCTGCATGGCAAGCCACTGGCTCAATTGGGCCGCCGCTTCAACACTGCGCGCCAGGTCCACGGGCCATTGCACCAGCGCATGACCTGCTTTGGTGGCCTGCTCAGCCAAGGCCGCCTGGGTATGGC
>CAJAFJ010000283.1 GCA_903938955.1 uncultured beta proteobacterium
CGCAAGGGCGAACGCAGCAAGGACGACGAACTTTGGCAAGGCGTTGGCTTTGGGCCAGACGCCCCGCCCCAAGGGATGGCGCTGTACCTGCGCATCGGGCCCGACCCGTCACTGCTGGCCGAAGTGGTGTGCGGCGTACTGGCCAGGGCGCTGCAACTGCCAGCCCCCGATGTGTACCTGGTGCAGGTGCCGCCTGGCACCATGCCACGCTCCAGATTTACCCATGCCAAGACAAGTACGCTGTGTGTCGGCACCCAAGACATTGGGGGCAACACCTTTGCCCAACTGCTAGACGAAGACCCCGAGGCCGTGGCGCCACTGCTGCGCGACTGGACTGCACTGGCCAGCGTAACCGCCTTTGATGAATGGCTGGCCAACCCCGACCGCAACATGGGCAACCTGCTGTATGTGGCGCAAACCATTCACATCATCGACCATGCGCAGGCCTTTGGCGGCAGCTGTCGCTCACTGTACCCGCTGGCAGAGCTGACGCAGGTGCAGTTCAGCAACATTCTGGGTGGGCTAATCAATACGTTTGATGCCAAAAGGCATCCGCCATTGCTGCAACAGATGGAAGACTGGCTGACCGGCGTGGCCGCAGCCACCGACATTACCACCGCCGTGGAATGTGCCCATACTGCACAATGGGCTAATTCCAAACAAAAGCAGGAATTGATAGACTTCATCGCCGAGCGACTGACCATCACCCACAGCCTGTTATGCCACCGATTGAGACACCCGCAACTCAAACTGATAGCACCAGCGCCTTGACCTATAAGCGCATGGAGGGTGTGCGGGCGCTGATTGACTTTGCGCCAAAACCTGCTTCTGATGAGCGGCTGTACGCCGGGGTGGTGTTGCGCAACGACGCGGGTGACATTGCCTTTACCCTGGCCGTGTCGCAACGCAACATGCAACATGCCTTTGGGCCAGCGGGCAGCGCCCTGTACGATGTGGCACACAAGCTGTGCACTTCGCTGGCTGAGTATTGGGCCAGCGGCAAAGACCCACGCCAATGGGTGGCACCTTTTCACAACGCCCGGCTGGCCGAACTTGAGCGCTTTTCGGCGCACGACCTGGCATCGGCCGGGCAAATGTTTTTGGCGCGCATCAGCACCCTGTACACCCTGGACCAGGCATACCAGCATGAAGCGGTGTCGCGTGGCTCCCCCATTGTGATGCAGGTGCGCGCCGCAGTAAAGCGCGATGCCAATGCCAAGCACCTGGCCAACCGGTTCAACAAGCACCTGACCATCAATGGTGAGGCCCAGCCATTGCGGGTGGATTTTTTGGGCCAGCACTACGCCTGCTATTTTTTGCAGGTGACCCAGAGCGCCAAAAGCATCGAAAACACCACCGACCGGGCTTATGGCAAGCTGTTTGAGCTGGGCGCACTGCGTCGGCTACTGAACCAGCCCCAGCAGCACATTGGCTTGCTGCCCGATGAACGGCCAACCCAGTTTGAGCTGCTGATGGTGGGCGACCGCAACAACGCAGTGCAGCGTAAGGCCATCTACCAGGTGTAGGCCCTGGCCGACAAAAACGAGGTGTTGGCCCGCATTGAACACAATGCCACATCAGCGGCAGAACGTGTATATCACCAGGAAAAGCGGGCAGCCTAACGCCCCACCGCTGACCATGATCAGGCCGAACCGATGGGGCGAAAGTAGCCTTTGATGCAATCGGTGTTGCGCACACAGAGCTGGATGTGGCTATGGCTGCGAAAGCCTGCCGTGTCGTAGAGCGGGTCGCCCTCCAGAAACGGGCCGCGCACCGAGTCATAGGCTGGCTGCTTGGTGTTTTGGCGGATTTCATGCAGGTTGTTAAGCACCAGGCAATCCAGCGCCCGACCGGCTTTGTCGGGTGTTTTGCCAACGTTTTTAGGCAGTTGCTTGTCCAAGACGGCATACGCGGCATGCGTGAGTTGGTAAGCCGACTGCACCTGGCGCATGGCCCCCAG
>CAJAFJ010000284.1 GCA_903938955.1 uncultured beta proteobacterium
GGCCAGCAGCAGCGCGTGGCGATTGCGCGCGCGCTGTGCCTCAAGCCCAAGATCATGCTGTTTGACGAGCCCACCTCAGCGCTGGACCCGGAGATGATCAAGGAAGTGCTGGACGTGATGATCGAAATGGCCGCCGAAGGCATCACCATGCTGTGCGTGACCCATGAAATGGGCTTTGCCAAAGCGGTGGCCGACCGCGTGATCTTCATGGACCAGGGCCAGATCGTCGAGCAAAACAACCCGCACGACTTCTTCAGCCACCCGCAACACGAGCGCAGTCAGGACTTCTTGTCAAAAATATTGGGCCACTGACGGCTTGACGCAGCCCGTGCCGTCGGCGTTGTATCAGCCGCGCTGCCTCGGCGGGCTTAGCGCACCAGGCTCGGCATTTTGGGGTTGAACTGCCAGTTCGGCACCAGGTATTGCATGGCTACCGCATCGTCGCGCGCGCCCAGTCCGTGCGTCAGGTACAACTGATGGGCCTTCTCGACCTGGTCCATGTCCAACTCAATGCCGAGGCCGGGCTTGGCGGGCACGGTGATATTGCCGTCCACAATCTGCAGCGGCTCCCGGGTCAGGCGCTGGCCGTCTTGCCAGATCCAGTGGGTGTCAATGGCCGTGACTTTGCCGGGCGCGGCGGCCGCGACGTGGGTAAACATGGCCAGCGACACGTCAAAGTGGTTGTTGGAGTGCGAACCCCAGGTCAGGCCATACATCTGGCACAGCTGGGCGACCCGCACCGAGCCTTGCAGGGTCCAGAAATGGGGGTCGGCCAGCGGGATGTCCACCGACTGCAGCTGGATCGAGTGCGCCAACTCGCGCCAGTCGGTCGCCACCATATTGGTGGCGGTCATGAGGCCGGTGGCGCGGCGAAACTCGGCCATGACCTCGCGTCCCGAGAACACCCCTTCGGCGCCACACGGGTCTTCGGCATAGGCCAGGTCTTGACGGTGATCGCGGCACAGGCGCACCGCGTCTTTCAGCAGCCAGCCGCCATTCGGGTCGAGCGTGATGCGGGCGTCTGGGAAACGCTCATGCAGGGCGACGACCGCCTCCATCTCTTCTTCGCCCCGCAACACGCCGCCTTTCAGCTTGAAATCCTTGAAGCCATAGCGGCGGTAAGCGGCCTCGGCCAGTTTGACCACGGCCTCGGCATTCATGGCTTTCTCGTGCCGCAGGCGCAACCACTCATCGGCCGACTCGGGTTCCGACCGATAAGCCAGATCGGTGCGGGTGCGGTCACCGATATAAAACAGGTAGCCCAGCACCGCCACCGTGTCGCGTTGCTGACCTTCGCCCAGCAGGGCCGCCACCGGCACATTCAGAAACTGGCCCAGCAGGTCGAGCAGGGCGCTTTCCACGGCGGTCACGGCATGAATCGTGACGCGCAGATCAAAGGTCTGGTTACCCCGGCCCGCACTGTCGCGGTCCGCAAACCCGGTGCGCAGGGTGTTGAGGACGTGGTTCCAGTTGCCAATCGTTTGGCCGACCACCAGGGCTTGCGCGCTTTCCAGCGTCTGGCGAATTTTTTCACCGCCCGGCACTTCACCCACGCCAGTGTGGCCGGCGCTGTCGGTCAGGACCACCAGATTGCGCGTGAAAAACGGCCCATGCGCGCCGCTGAGGTTGAGCAGCATGCCGTCATGCCCCGCCACGGGGATGACTTGCATGCGAACGATGGAAGGGGTGTTGGCGTGTTTCTGCATGGAATCGACCTAAAAAGTTAACAGACATCGTACAACATGGCGCAAGAAAAAAGCTTCAGGGTTAACCCTTGTTTGTTGATCAAAAAGTCTGGCGCGGATCAGTCTGTGGCGATCTGGCTCTTGCGCAGGCGTTCCCGGCTGTTGGCCAGATGGGTGCGCATGGCGGCGCGGGCTGCCTCGGCATCCTGGTCGCGAATGGCGTTAAAGATGCTCTCGTGTTCGCCATGCACCCGTTGCAGGTAGTTCAGTCGCCCCTCGGGCGCGCTGTTGGGGGTGTTGACGCGGGTGCGTGGAATGATCATGGCGCCCAGGTAGGTCATCAGGTCGGTGAAGTGCTGATTGCCGGTGGCGCGGGCGATTTCCATGTGGAACTGGAAGTCAGGCGGCACGGCGTCGGAGTCGTGGTTGATGGATTCCTGGAATGCGGCCAAGGCGGTTTGCATGGTGCTCAGATTGGCAGGTGTTCTCCTCTGAGCCGCCAGGCCAGCCGCCTCGGTTTCCAGGCTGATGCGAAGCTCCAGTACCGAGATGATGTCCGCCACCGTTTTGAAATCTTCACGTGAAATTCTGAAGTTGCTGATGTCTTGCGGCGCCAGGGCGAAGGTGCCGATGCCGTGCCGGGTTTCGACCAGTTTGGAGGCCTGTAATTTGGAGAGCGCCTCGCGCACCACGGTGCGGCTGACGTCAAAGCGGCTCATGATTTCAGATTCGGTGGGGAGCTTGTCGCCCGGCTTGATCAGCCCGTCGCGGATGTTGCCGCTCAGGCTTTCCACGATTTCCTGCACCAGCCCGCGGGGGCGGCGGGGGCTGCTGGCTGAGCCGCTAGGGGTTTTCCCTTGATCTGCTTGAAAAATCTTGACTTGTTCTTTTTGCATATTGATAATTTATCACTTGTCAGACAACATATGACTGATGTGTTGCCGGGTTAATTGACTGTAAAGCGACAGACTGAAAAAGTCCAGAGTTGACGCATAAATCTTTAAGTGAGCAAAAAAATGACAATCAAGGTTCATCACAAAATTCTGCTGACCGGTGCTGCCGGTGGCTTGGGTCAAGCCTTGCGTGAGCGGCTCAAAGCCAATTGCGATATCTTGCGCTTGTCTGATCGACTGGCCTTTGGTGAAGCCGGTGACCACGAAGAGATGGCGCTGGCTGATTTGTCAGACGCCGCAGCGGTGAGCGCGATGGTGCAGGGCGTGGAGGCCATCATCCACTTGGGCGGCGTCTCGGTGGAAGGGCCTTTCGAGCCGATCCTGCAAGCGAATATTCTGGGCGTCTACAACCTGTATGAGGCGGCACGCAAGCATGGCGTTCAACGTGTGGTGTTTGCCGGCATACAGCGACATCGTGCCGGTGAAAATTACTGCCGCTCCTAAAACTTTGGTGCAGACTCCATCGCTGAATCCAAAGCCAGCGGTGACCGCAAAGCCTGCGGCCAAGAAGATCACGATTACTTGCATAAAAGGGAAGTTGAGCAAGAAAGTAACCGGGACGGCGCCAAAATGTCCGACCGGGTATAAGAAGAAATAAGTCGGGGATTTCTGGTCTAGAC
>CAJAFJ010000285.1 GCA_903938955.1 uncultured beta proteobacterium
CCCGGCATGCGCAACTTTCTCGTCAAGACCCTGGTGCCGCGTTGTCACTCGGTGATGGAAGCGGGCAGTGCCGAGGAGGGCTCAGATATCCTGCGCCATCACCATGTGGACCTGGTCATTCTGGATATTTCGCTGCCCGGTCGCAGTGGCGTTCAATGGCTCAAAGACCTGCGCGAACAGGGCTTTTCGGGCAAGGTCATTTTCATCACCGCCTTTGCCGATCTTGAGACCGCGATTGAGGCGCTGCGCGCGGGTGCTTCGGACTTCATCCTCAAACCCTTTCGGGTGCCGCAAATTCTCAATGCGGTGAAACACTGTTTTGAAAATGCACGGCTGGCACGGGAAAACTACGTGCTCAAGCACACCCTGTCCGCACGCCAGCAGAGTCGCAGCAGCCTAGTGGGCCACTCCCCGGTGATGACGGCACTCAACCAGTCGCTGGTTCGGTTTGCGGCGGTCAACAGCACCGTGCTGCTGCAGGGTGAATCGGGCACCGGCAAAGAACTGGTCGCCCACGCCCTGCATGAGTTGAGCCCGCGGGCGCAGGGGCCGTTTGTGCCCGTCAACTGCGCCTCCATGTCGCCAGAACTGATCGAGAGCGAATTGTTTGGTCACGCCAAAGGCGCGTTCACCGGCGCCACCCAAGCCCGCGACGGCCTGTTTTACTACGCCCAGGGCGGCACCCTGTTTCTGGACGAAGTGGCCGAACTGCCCCTGCCGCTGCAAGCCACACTCTTGCGCGCGCTTGAAGACCACAAGATCCGGCCGGTGGGCAGCACGCAATTGCTGCCGGTGGACGTGCGCATCATTGCCGCCACCAACCGCTCCCTGCGGGACGAGGTTGCGGCCGGGCGTTTCCGCAAAGACCTGTACTACCGCCTGCAGGTGGTGGATATCACGCTGCCGCCCCTGCGCGAGCACAAAGAGGACATCCCGGATCTGGTAGCCCACTTCATGGCGCAGTTGCTGCCGGTGCTGGGCGTGGCGCCGCTGGACATCACCCCGGCCGAAATGGATTACCTGCAGCAGTACGACTGGCCGGGTAACGCCCGCGAGTTGCGCAACCTGATCGAGCGCTCGCTGATTTTGGGCGTGCTCAATGTCTCCGCGCTGTATTCACTGGGCCAGTCGTCAGCATCAATCCCCGCCAATCACAACCCGCAGCGCCGCGCCACCGACCTGCAGACGCTGGAGAAAGAGCACATGCTGGCCGTGCTTGACTCCGTGCAGGGCGATAAAACCAGAGCCGCCCAGTTGCTGGGCATCTCGCGGCGCACGCTGGAGCGGCGCACCGCCGAATGGGCCGCACCTTGACGCCCAAACCCACTGGACCCCGCACCTGGCGCGACAGGTTGCGACCGCGCTGGATCAACCTGACTATCCGCAGCAAGCTGCTGGCGATGGCGCTGCTGCCGTTGCTGGTGGTGCTGCCCTTGTTGCTCGGGGCGCTGGTGCTGTGGGGTAATGCCGCGTATGACCGCGTGCTGATCACCAAGGTGCGCAGCGACCTGTCGGTGGCGCGCGGGTACTTTGACCAGGTGTTGGGCGAAGTTGGGTCGGGCTCACTCGCGGTGGCGAACTCGCACACCCTGCATCTGGCGTTGGCCACAAACGACATGCACAGCCTGCAAGCCTTGTTGGCGCAAGCGCGGGGACGGCTTGGTGTTGACTTCATCAACCTCTACAGCCCGCAAGGCCAGCTACTCACCGCCGACTGGGCTAACGCAGGCCAGCCGCTGCCCGCTGTCACGATGGTGAATCGGTCAGCCTCCGGGCAGGCCAGCCTGACCCTGCTGCAGGCGCCCGACCTGCTGGCGCTGGCGCCGCACCTGTCTGCGCGCATTCACATCCCGCTGATTGCCACCCGCAGCGCCACGCCCACCGCGCGCAGCATGGAGGACCGCGCCCTGGTCATGCTCGCCACCACGCCGGTGCTGGGTTTGAAAGGCGAAACGCTGGCCCTCTTGCGCACCGGCGTGTTGCTCAATCAGAACCTGCCATTCATCGACACCATCAACCGCATCGTCTACCCGCAAGACGCGTTGCCGCTGGGCAGCCACGGCACCGCCACGCTGTTCATGGACGATGTGCGCATCACCACCAACGTGCGCCTGTTTCAGGACCAGCGCGCCATCGGCACCCGCGTCTCGCAAGCGGTGCGCGAGGCCGTGCTTACGCGTGGCGAGACTTGGCTGGACCGGGCCTTTGTGGTGAACGACTGGTATGTATCGGCTTATGAGCCCTTGCTGGATGCCACGGGTCAGCGCGTCGGCATGCTATATGTGGGTTTTCTGGAGGCGCCGTTCCGGCATGTGAAGGTCGCAGCGCTGGCCGTGATCGTCGGCATTTTTCTGGGCGTGATGGTGCTCGCGGCGCTGTTTTCATTGCGCTGGGCGCGTAGCATCTTCAAGCCGGTGGAGCAGATGAACCGTGCCATGCAGCGGGTGGAAGAGGGCGATGCCAGCGCCCGCGTTGGCCCGGTGCAGGCGCGTGACGAGATCGGCGCGCTGGCCCATCACCTCGACCAGTTGCTCAACGTGGTGGACGATAAAACCCGGTCGCTGCAACGCTGGGCCGGTGAGCTGGACGCCAAAGTGACCGAGCGCACACAGGCGCTGGCCCAGAGCACTGACGCGCTGCAAAAAACCCAGCAACAACTCGTCAAGTCCGAAAAACTCGCGGCCATCGGCCAGTTGACGGCCAGCGTGGCGCACGAAATCAACAACCCGATTGCCGTCATGCAAGGTAACCTGGACCTGATGCGCGATCTGCTGGGTGAGCGCGCCCGGCCGGTTGCCACCGAGTTGCAATTGCTCGATCAGCAGGTTGAGCGCATGCGGCTGATCGTGACCCAGTTGCTGCAATACTCGCGGCCTACGGACTACGCGGGCTACGTGGTGCCGGTCGATGTCAACCAGACGCTGAACAACTCGCTGGTGCTGGTGGCGCACTTGCTTAGCCGTACGCGCATTGAGGTGCAGCGTGATCTGCAGGCGAGCACCCTGGTGGGCTTCAACACGCAGGAGCTGCAGCAGGTGGTGATCAACCTGCTGATCAATGCCATTCAGGCCATGCCGGATGGTGGCACGCTGGTATTACGCAGCCGGGACCAGTTGGATGAACAGGGTCGCGCCGGTGTACTGGTCGAGGTCTGCGACAGCGGCGCCGGGCTCAGCCCGCAGGCGTTGGCGCAGTTGTTCAGCCCATTCTTCACCACCAAAAACGAGGGCAACGGGCTGGGGCTGTGGATCAGCGTCGGCTTGCTGGAGCGCTATGGCGCCAGCCTCAGCGGCGCCAACCGGCGCGAGCGGGGAGAAGAGATGCCGGGCGCCGTGTTCAGCATTTGGCTGCTGTGCGACCCGGTTGCTCAGCAAGAAGCCGGTGTTCGTTCGGACTGAGGGCGGCTGTGAATACCAGTTCCAAGTCGGCCCGTCTTGCGATATTTGGCATCCAAGGCATGCGGCGACTCAATACTTGCCATTGCGCA
>CAJAFJ010000286.1 GCA_903938955.1 uncultured beta proteobacterium
ATGACCGGTCGGTCATGCACAGGCCGTGAATCAGCAGTAATACTTTGCTGTTGACGTCAGCTCGCGCAGGCAGGGCTTCAAAGTTCAGCGCTTCATTCCGAAAGCGCAAGTGCATGGACGTCACCAGCGGGTTGTTGCTTTGCTGCAGCCGGTCGCCCATCACGCCGTTGAGCGCCGCCAGCACGGCTTCGCGCTCGGGGCTGTCGGCTTGGGCGTCGGCGGCCGAAGCTAGCAGGGGCTCCAGCTGGGTCAGTGCCGTGTGTAAGCCCTTGCCCACGAGTTGCGTGACACTTTGAATGGTTTGGTAAACCAAGCCGGTGAGCCCCCGGGTTTGCCCCGGCGCTTCACCTGAGGGCGCGCCCAACGTGCGCCAAACCGACTGATGCACGCCTTCGACCATCCGCGTCACGCCTACCGTGGCTTGGGTCGCCAGTTGTGCCAGCGCACGCAGGTCTGATGCGTGCAGATGGCGCATGGTTTAAAAGTGTTCGTGCGGTGCCAGGTAGCGCCACTGGCCGACCGGCAGATTGCCCAGCATCACGTTGCCTACGCGTACCCGCTTCAGGCCTACCACTTTCAGGCCGACCAGCTCGCACATGCGGCGAATCTGGCGTTTTTTGCCTTCGGTCAGCACAAAGCGCAACTGCTCCGGGTTTTGCCATTCCACCTTGGCGGGCTTCAGGGCCTGGCCGTCCAGGCTCAGGCCGTGGCGCAGGCGGGCGAGTTGTTCGCGTGGAAACACCGACTGCACGTCGGTGCTGACCGGGTCGTCATCGTCAATGCGGCTGAGTTGCGTGATCTGGCCGGGCTGCACGGCTTGGGCTGCGCTGGCACGCGGCACAGGCCGGGCCGCGTGGGTGGCCGCCGCCGACGTGGCCGCCAGCGCATTGATCACGCCGGTGTACATCACGCGCACCAGGTATTCTTTTTCCATGTGCGCGTCTTCGCCAATCAACTGACGTGCCACGCGGCCGTCTTGGGTCAGCACCAGCAGGCCGGTGGAGTCGATGTCGAGCCGCCCGGCGGGCACCAGGCTTTTGAGCTGGCTGGGGTGAAAGAAGAAGCGCGCGTTGTCCTCGGCCCAGCGGTTTTGCGGCTGTACCAGCGTGATGGCGGGCTCGTGCCCGTCTTCGGCCTGACCACTGACCAATCCAATCGGCTTGTTGATCAGCACCGTGACCTGATTCGCCTGCTGGCCTTGCGCTTGTTTGTCGATCTCGATGCGTACGTCGGGCGTGACCTGCATGCCCATCTCGGCCACGCGGCCGTTGACCTTGACCCAGCCTTTGCCAATCCACTCGTCCGCCTCCCGGCGCGACGCCAGGCCGAGTTCGGCCATGCGCTTGTTCAAGCGCAGGGTGCCATTGGGGCCGATGGCCGCCGTGTTGCGTTGGCCGGTGGGCAGAGGGGCGCGGCTCGGTGGCGGGGCGGCGCGGCGAAAGGTGGGAGGGGGTGTTTTTGAGTCGTTCATTTTGCTATATATTTTGTAGCTGCTTACGCCTATTTTACGAGGGCCGAGGGCGGGTCGTTACAGAAACATCTGGGAGCGCAGCGCCC
>CAJAFJ010000287.1 GCA_903938955.1 uncultured beta proteobacterium
ATCACTGGAATGCCATACGGGTCTTTGGACTCAAACTTGCCAGCCTTGATGACAGCCTGGATTTTCTCGAAGCTGTAAACCGATACGTGTGTGTCCAGCTTGCCAGCCACGATGATGTTTTTTCCATCTGGTGTCACGTCCACACCGTGGGGTGATTTTGGCTCAGGGATCAGAAACAGCACGCCCTGAACAGTCCACCACTGCGGGCGATTGCTGATTTGAAGCAGGCCGTGGTTGTAACAAAAACGCATCATGGTGGAAACCGGAAACTGCAGCATCTGCGCGGTGGGGCAGCTCCAGATGCAGGCCATCATGGGCAGGAAGTACCAGTCGCAAAACGCTGTGCCAAAGCCCTGCTCGCGCAAAAACGCCTCCAGCGGTTGGGTTAGCTCTGCCTCAGTGCCGCTTTGGGCGATGCGGGTGGTGAGCGCGTTAAAGCGCAGCAGGTCACGCAGCATGCCCCAAAAGCGCGGGTTGGCCAGGTTGGCGCGCTGTGCAAAGACGGTGTTGAGGCTGTTGCCGCTCCACTGGATGGCGCGGCCGTTGACCTCGTCGCTGGCCTGCACCGAAAACGACATGTCGGATTGGGCTGTGGTCACGTTGAGCTTTGCCAACAAGGCGATCAATTGGGGGTAAGTGCGCTCGTTGAACACCAGAAAACCCGTGTCGACCCCCTGCGTCACTAGGCCTTGTGGTGTCGGCAAAGTGACATCCACCGTGTGGGTATGCCCGCCAAAGTAGTTGCCCGCTTCCAGTAGCGTAATTTCCGCTTGGCCTTGCAAGGCATGGGCGGCGGCCAGGCCAGAAATGCCTGAGCCCACGATGGCAACTTTGATCGACACAAGCACTCCTTTGATTTGATGGGTTCAACTATATACCAATTAGTATTTATTTTTACCGTAAGGTATTTAAGTCTTCTGGTAATTCATTTTTGAAACTCAAAAGCCTACAATTCAGCCATGGCTACTACGACTTCCCCCAAGGTTTCTTTCAAGGCACAAATGCTGTTGGCGCGCGAGCAGGCCATCATTCAATCGGTCAACCGCTTGCTGGCTGAAAAAGGCTTTGAGGCCATGACGGTGGACGAAGTGGCGGCCGATGTGGGCATTGCCAAAGCCAGCCTGTACAAGCATTTCCCCAGCAAGGAGCATCTGGCCGCTGCCGCGATGGTGTCGATCATGCGGCGTGCCCAGGCGTTTTTGGATACCTTGCCGCCCGAGTCCTCCGCCATGGACAAGCTGCGCACCGTGGTGCAATGGACCATGGGCCTGAAGCTGGCGGGTGAAATGCCGTCACTGCCGAGTCAGAACTCCAGCCTGCGCACGGCGCTGATGGGCAACAAAGACTATATGGATGGCCTAATGGACGTGAGCGACCGCTTGGGGGCCTGGATTGAAACCGCCCAGGCGCAAGGCGCCCTCAACCCCAAATTTCCAGCCATTGCGGTGCTGTACACCCTGTTCGCCCGCGCCTGTGACCCGGTGCTTGAGTTCCTGAAAATGGGCGATCTGTACAGCAACGATGAAATCATCGCGCTGGTGTTGGGGACTTGCTTTGACGGATTGAGCGCGCGTTAGCTCACTGAGGCTGACCTTCAGCCTCTTTTCCAGTCGTGGTATCGACGCACCCAGGCCAACAGCTGCTTGGGTTGATGTGCCCGCTTCCATTCGCCCGCAGCATATTTATTGGCTTCTGACAAGGTGGGGTAGGTGTGAATGGTGCCCAGAATCTTGTTCAGACCCAGGCCGTGTTTCATGGCCAGCACGTACTCGGCCAGCAGGTCGCCTGCATGGGTGCCGACCAGCGTCACGCCCAGAATCCTGTCCTTGCCCGGCACGGTGAGCACTTTCACAAAGCCATGCGCCTCGCTGTCGGCAATGGCGCGGTCGAGGTCGTCGATGCCGTAGCGGGTGAGCTCGTAGGCGATGCCTTGTTCTTGTGCTTCCTGCTCGTTCAGGCCGACACGCGCCACTTCTGGGTCGACAAAGGTGGCCCAGGGGATCACCGAGTAGTCGGCCTTGAAGGTTTTGAAGTCGCCAAACAGCGCGTTAACTGCCGCATACCAAGCCTGGTGCGCGGCGACATGGGTGAGTTGAAACGGCCCGGCCACGTCGCCCACGGCGTAAATATTGGGGTAAATGGTTTGCAGATAGGCGTTGGTCTCAACCGTGCGCTGGGTCGGGATGCCCAGTGCTTCCAGGCCGTAGCCTTGCAAGCGCGCCACGCGGCCGATGGCGCAGATCAGTTGGTCAAACTCAATGCGCTGCTCGACGCCGTTGTGCGCCACCACCAGCACGTTGGTGGGGCCCACTTTTTCGCAGCGCAGCGCCTGGTGGCGGGTCAGCACCTGCACGCCGTCGGCCTGCAGCGCAGCCTGCACCAGAGCGGACACCTCGTCGTCTTCACGCCCCATCAGGCGCGGCGCCAGTTCTACCTGCACCACCTGCGAGCCCAGCCGGGCAAAGCTTTGCGCCAGCTCACAGCCAATCGGCCCACCGCCCAGCACCACCAGTCGCTGCGGTGTTTCGTCCAGCTGGGCAAACCGCTCCCACAGCGTGTCGCTGGTGACATAGTCCACGTTTTCCAGACCCGGCAGCGGTGGCACCACGGGGCGGGCGCCCGCTGCAATCACGATATTGCGCGTGGTCAGGCGCTGGGTGCCGCCGTCCTGCCGCGTGACCTCGACCGTCCACGGGTTGATGATCTTGGCGTAGCCTTGCAATACCTCCACGCCCAGCCCGGTGTAACGCGCCACGCTGTCATGCGGTTCAATGGCGCGAATCACGTCCTGCACGCGCTGCATCACCGCCTTGAAGCTGAACACTGGCACCGTGTCGCTCAAACCGTAGCGGCTGGCGTGGCGCATCTGGTGCGCCAGTTTGGCGCTTTTGATCAGCGCCTTGCTGGGCACGCAGCCGTAGTTCAGGCAGTCGCCGCCCAGCTTGTGCGCTTCCACCAGCGTGACTTTGGCCTTGACGGCGGCGGCAATGTAGGCCGACACCAGCCCGCCCGCGCCCCCGCCAATCACCACCAGGTTGCGGTCAAACTGCTGGGGGCGAACCTGGGCCCAACGCGCGTAAACCTGGCGCTTCTGCATCACGGCCATTCCCCGGCGCGCCAGCAGCGGGAACAGCCCCAGCAGTACAAATGAGCCGAGCAGGGCGGGGCTCAAAATGCCCTGGAGTGAATCCAGCTGCGCCAGTTGCGTGCCCGCGTTGACAAACACTGCCGTGCCCGCCAGCA
>CAJAFJ010000288.1 GCA_903938955.1 uncultured beta proteobacterium
ACCTTGACCAATCGAGGTCTAAGCTTTAACGTTACAGGTTTTTTCGAGCAATCAGATTGGTAGGGCGACGGCAATGATGATGACCGGTGCGGAGATTGAGTTGGCAGTGGGCGTGATGTTCCGCATTCTGCAAGAGCTCTTGGGGCCCCAGTGGCAGCCGCGCCGGGTCTGCTTTTCGCACCGTGCGCCCGCCAACAGCAGCAGCCACCGTGCCTTGTTTGGGGCCCATTTAGAGTTCAACAGCAGCTTTAACGGCATCGTCTGCGCGGCGCGTGATCTGCAGTTGCGCCTGCCCATGGCGGACTCGGGCATGGCGCCCTATGCGCGCCGGTTCTTGGACCAGACCTTGAGCCGCACCGGCAACAACACCGCGCAGGCCGCGCGGCAACTGGTGGCGGCCTTGCTGCCTGGCGGGCGTTGCACCGCAGACCAAGTGGCCCAGCATCTGGCCATGGACCGGCGCACCCTGCACCGCCATTTGCAGGCCGATGGAGAGACGTTTTCGACGCTGATGCAAGCGGTGCGCTCTGAATTCACGCTGCGGCAAATTAGGGACGGTGACCACGCCATGGCCGAACTCGCCGATTTACTGGGATTTAGTGGTGCCAGCGCCTTTGCGTTCTGGTTTCGCCGCCGCTTTGGATGCACAGTGTCCGTCTGGCGAAAAAACAGGCAAGAGCCAGTGGACTGTACTCGCGCTGCCACCAACCTATTTTCAGACCAGGGCACTGGTTCGCGTACATAGGTCTACCGATCCTGTGAGGCGACCAACACTGACTTCCAACACGGCGATTCGGAACTAAAGCTGTAAGCACTGAAGTTGACACCATTGGTAATGACGAACCGGGGCTGAAGGCATTAGTAAAGTTCTGTTCAAAAAAATTGGTCAAGTGCTGCAGCAGCAAACTTGCTCGTTTCATTTCTCCCTATGCTCATAACTTCAGCAATCACATCCGGGTACCGAGGTTCATAACGGCGAAGCTTCTTGAGGATATGCCAGTTAGTCATCGCCAGTTTGAGCAGGATATCGAACGACGGAAATGGCCTCTAAACTGCGTGGAACTGGACAACCAGGAAGCTGCCAGTCATGTAAACCCGCAATCAGCCTGTCGCAGCCTCAAAGCGAGGTTCGGTCAATGACGGCTCATGGCCCATTGCAGCTCCCCAGCCAGGTTAGGCCAACGGCTGCACCTGACCCTCAGTAGTAATCGTCTTCAAGTTGATGCCGAATAGCCCCGATGATCACGGTATTGCTGTCCACAATCTCAAACAACGCGACATATCCCGCGTGCCCAAACGGAATGATCAGTTCACGAACAAAAGAACTGTTCCCTGCCTTGCGACAGGCAAACGGAGAGGAAGTCAAAAATGCGATGCCGTCTTTGATGGCCTGCAAGGCTCTTTCCGGTATATCTAGGTCGCCCGTTGCACTATCCACTTCGCGTTGCAGCGCGAAGTCAAAAAGCCGCTCCAAATCAGCAGCAGCCGCTTCGCTAAATTCAATTCTGTATTTCATCCGCCGCGCTGCGCCAATGCCAATTTGGCCGCAGCCAACTTGGCTTCGAGTTTGGCAAGCACCTGATCAGCGGGAATGCCGCTGCCGTCGC
>CAJAFJ010000289.1 GCA_903938955.1 uncultured beta proteobacterium
CCATCGCCTCCAACAGCGCACTTTGGGTCTTGGGGCTGGCGCGGTTGATCTCGTCGGCCAGCAGCACCTGTGCAAATAGCGGGCCGGGGTGGAACACAAAAGCCTCTTTGGCCCGCTCGTAAACCGACACGCCCGACAGGTCGCTGGGCATCAGGTCGGCGGTGAACTGGACGCGTGAAAATTGCAGCCCGAAAGTACGCGCCAAAGCGTGCGCCAGCGTGGTTTTCCCCACGCCCGGCACGTCCTCAATCAGCAGGTGCCCTCCGGCCAATAAACAGGTCACACAGTCACGATTTTGGTAAGTTTTGCCCAATATGACCGTGTTAAGCTGATTAATTAGTGATCTGATTTTGAGTTGTGCATCCATGGCACGACCTTACCAAAAAAATACTAAAGGAGCGTTAGCACTATGACGATGACGGGATACTTTACTCACCGCGACTGCTGGAAACATGAAATGGGACCGGGGCACCCCGAGTGCGCCGAGCGACTGGATGCGATTGAAGATCGTTTGTTGATTTCTGGCCTGGACGTGGCCCTGGACCGGCAAGAGGCCCCGATTGCCTCTTTGACAGACATCGAATTGGCGCATGGCCGCATCCACATCGCGTCGATGCGCGGTTTGACCGACTGGCTGAAAGAAGACATTGAGGCCGGTGCGCCGTCCCACACGCAGATCGACCCAGATACCTCCATCAACATCTACACCTGGGACGCGGCCCTGCGCGCTGCCGGTGCTGCCATTGCCGCCACCGACGCAGTCATTGCGGGCGAGATGCCCAACGCTTTTTGTGCCATTCGCCCGCCCGGCCACCATGCCAGCCGCAACAAGGCCAGCGGATTTTGCTTCTTCAATAACGTGGCCATAGCCGCCAAGTACGCGCTGGAGCGCCATGGCCTGCAACGGGTCGCCATCATCGACTTTGATGTCCACCACGGCAACGGCACCGAAGATATCGTCGCTGGCGACGACCGCATTTTGATGGCCAGCTTTTACCAGCATCCGTTTTATCCGCTGGATTACGTCCATTCCAACGCCGCCAACCTGGTCAACGTGCCGGTGCCGGCCTACATCAAAGGGGCGGAGGTGCGGGAAATCATTGAACAGACCTGGATGCCCCGCCTGGAAGCCTTTCAGCCCGAGATGATCTTTATCAGCGCCGGCTTTGATTCGCACCGCGAAGACGACATGGGCCAGATGGGGCTGGTTGAAAACGATTTCGCCTGGATCACCCAGCGCTTGATGGATGTGGCCAAACGCCATGCCAAAGGGCGCATCGTGTCGTGCCTGGAGGGCGGCTACACCCTGAGTTCACTGGCTCGCAGTGTGGAGGCACACATTCGGGTTCTGGCCGATGTCTAGTACTCGCATTACCGACCTGGACAGCTGGCTGACCGCGCTGGCCAAGCCGGCCTCCCTGATGGAGCTGGGTGCCTTGCTGGGCTGTGGCCTGCTGGCCTGGTTGCTGTCCTCCCTGGTGGCGCGCGCCATGGGCACGCGTGACCCGACCTCCATCATGTTCGGTCGGCGCATTCTTGACGGTGTGCTGTTTCCGCTGTTGTTGCTGTGTCTGGCGTATTTGGCCCAGACCTTGATGACGGAATGGGTGCCGCTGGCTGTTTTCAAAATCGCGATTCCTGTGCTGATCTCGCTGCTGGTGATCCGGTTTGGCGTCAAAGTGCTGCAGGCGGCCTTCAACAACACGCCGATGATCCGCTTGCTGGAACGCACCATTTCCTGGGTGGCGTGGCTGGCCATGGTGTTGTGGGTGAGCGGACTGCTGCCGGTGATTCTGGAGGAGCTGGACCAGATCACCTGGAAGACCGGCGGCTCCACCCTGTCGGTACGCACCATGCTGGAAGGTGCGTTGACGGCGGGGGCGGTGCTGTTTCTCACGCTCTGGGTGTCTGCCGCGATTGAATCCCGCCTGCTGCGCAATGCCAGCGGCGGCGAGCTGTCTTTGCGCAAGGCGGTCAGCAACGCGACGCGTGCTTTTTTGGTCTTTATCGGTTTGCTGGTGGCCTTGACGGCTGTGGGCATCAATTTGTCCGCCCTGTCGGTCCTGGGTGGTGCGGTCGGGGTGGGCATTGGTTTTGGCTTGCAAAAGCTGGCGGCCAATTACGTCAGCGGCTTTGTCATTCTGGCGGAGCGCAGCATGCGCATTGGCGACAACGTGCGGGTCGATGGTTTCGAGGGGCTGATCACCCAGATCAACGCCCGCTACACCGTGATTCGATCGTTGACTGGTCGCGAGTCGATCGTGCCCAATGAGATGCTGATCACCAGCCGGGTTGAAAACCTCTCCTTGGCCGATGCCCAGGTGTGGCAGTCGACCGCTGTCTCCGTGGGCTATGACAGTGATGTGGCCTTGGTCATGCAATTGCTGTTGCAAGCCGCCCTGAACCAGACTCGCGTGCTGCGTGAACCCGCGCCGTCGGTGGCGTTAACCACTTTTGGTTCCGACGGACTGGAGTTTAAAGTCGGCTATTGGATTGCTGATCCCGAGAAGGGTAGCGATAACCTGAAGTCCTTGATTAACCTGGATATTCTCAAATCACTGCGCGAAAACCATATCGAGATCCCGTACCCGCAGCGTGTCGTTCGGACGGTGCCGGCTTGACAAATCGGGCGAGCAAGGGTCGGCCGATATGTGTGTTTTGACAGGGCATGCCACTATAATTTATAAAAAAGAACGATCGTTCTTTTTGTGTTTTCTTGCTTGATTGTTGCGTGGCTGTGGTTACTGAAGGCAGACTCAGCATAAAATCTTTGGTTGACGTTTAC
>CAJAFJ010000290.1 GCA_903938955.1 uncultured beta proteobacterium
ATAACCCGCTATTTTCTCACGCCGGGCCGGTTGCTCATTTGGCTGCGTGTTCAGTCGATAAATCGTTCGATCAGGGCTGCCAGAATCTCGGGCTGGTCGTGGTGCAGCATGTGGCCCGCGTCCTCCATCTGGACAATTTCCACCTGGGGCACAACGCTCAATCGCGCCCGGTGCTGGGCATGGGTGAACTTGTCCTTCCAAAGCAGCGCCATGCTGTCTTCGGCCGCCTCAACCATAAGCACCGGCAGGCTGATGCGCCGGTAAATCTCCAGCACCTCGTCCAGTCGGTACAACTGGGCGCTGATGATTTTGTGGGCCGGGTTGCCCAAAATGCGCCACTGGCCATCGGTCTCTTCCCGGGCCCAGTGGGTGGCCAGCCAGTGGGCTTTGTCCAAGCCCAGGCGCGGGTTGTTTTTCATCAGGCGTTGCGCCACGCCCCGTGCCGAGTCGTAGCCTTTCAGGCGCTTCTCGCCCCGGTGCAGTGTTTTAAGCTCGTCGAGCCACTTGGCGAAGCGCCCCGGGGCCTCGTTGGGCTGCGTGGCCGGCATGCCAAAGCCTTCCAGGTTGACCAGGCGGCGGATGCGCTCGGGCCGCACCCCGGCGTAGATCATCGCCACATTGCCGCCCATGCTATGGCCGACCAGATTGACCTGCGTGTTGGGGGCATAGTGGTCCAGCAAGGCGTCTAGATCGGCCAGGTAATCGGGGTGCCAGAAACAGTCAATATCCCCCACCATCGTTTGGCCAAAGCCGCGCCAGTCCGGGGCGATCACGTAATGGTCGTGGCGCAGGGCGTCCACCACAAATTGGTAGCTGGCGGCCACGTCCATCCAGCCGTGCAACAGCACCAGCGGGGTTTTGCCGGGGGCCGGGTGACCCCACACCTGAACGTGGTAGCGGAGCTGGCGAACCGGCACAAATTCGCTGCGGGAGGATCGTTTGATTTGGTACATTTTCTGAATCATACGGAGGTGGTTTTATGCCGGTCAGTTTGTCGGGCGCGCGGCGCATTCATTTATTGGCCGTTTCTAAATGGGGGGCGTTGCTGCTGCCGCCGATTGTGGCGTTCAAGCTGGCGGGGCTGGGATGGGTTTCTTTCTTGCTGCTGGTCACCAGTTTCTTGGCCTTTTCCGCACTTCTGGCCTGGGAAAAGAGCCGGCGGCGGCAGTTCATTCGAGAGGCCCGGCTTCCTCCTTTCTTGGTCACCAAACTGCGCAACAAGTACCCGCAGTTGAGCGCGGGCGATACCGATCTGGTTCTGCGGGGCCTGCGGCAGTTTTTTATGGCGCACTTGCGCAGCCAGCGCCGTTTTGTGGCCATGCCGTCGCAGGTGGTTGACTTGGCCTGGCACGAATTTATCTTGCACACACGGGCTTATGAGTTTTGGTGCGATGCCGCCTTCGGCAAACTGTTGCACCACACTCCGGCCGAAGTGCTGGGGCGCGATCCCAAGCGCAACGATGGACTGCGCCGCACCTGGTACTGGGCGTGTAAAGAGGAAAGCATCAACCCCCGCACGCCCAGTCGTTTGCCCTTGCTGTTTGCCTTGGACAAGAAATTCGACATCCCCGGCGGATTCAGCTACGTGCCGGACTGTCGGGACATTGACCGCCAAAGCGGGTCGGACGCCTATTGCGGCACCAGCTTTGGTGAGAGTGGCGGCAGTGTCGGTGGCGATGCGGACAGCTTTGGTGGCAGCGAGTCGTCTGGCGGTGATGGGGGCTCAGACGGGGGCGGGTGCGGTGGAGGCTGCGGCGGCGATTGAGCTGTCCCGCTAAACTTGCAACTCACCTACTACCTTAGCTATTTGTCGACCATGAAAACCATTCAATTGGGTCAAAGCGACCTGCATGTCACCCCCATTTGCCTGGGCACCATGACCTTTGGTGAGCAGGTAGATGAGCCCACCGCCCACGCCATCCTCGACCGCTCGCTGGAGCGCGGCGTCAACTTCATTGACACGGCCGAGATGTATGCCGTACCGCCACGGGCCGAAACCTTCAACGCCACTGAAATCATCATCGGCCACTGGCTGGCCAAAAATCCGGCTGCGCGGCAAAAACTGGTCATTGCCACCAAGGTGGCAGGCCCATCGCGCAGCATGCCCTGGATTCGGGGCGGCAGCGCCGACCTGACCGCGGCCGACATTGTTGCTGCCTGCGAGGGCAGCCTCAAGCGTCTCAAAACCGATGTGATTGACCTGTACCAGATTCACTGGCCGGTGCGCCAGGTGCCCATGTTTGGCACCCTGTATTACGACCCGGCCACAGAGGTGCCGCTGACGTCTATCCATGTGCAACTTGAAGCGCTGCAGACGCTGGTGCAGGCCGGCAAGGTGCGCGCCGTCGGCCTGTCCAACGAATCGCCTTATGGCGTGCATGAGTTTGTGCGCTTGGCTGAGCAGCACGGTTTGCCGCGTGTCGCCACGGTGCAAAACGGCTATAGCCTGCTGAACCGGACGGTAGAAAACGGCCTGGACGAAACCATGCACCGCCTGGGCGTGTCGCTGCTGGCGTATTCGCCTTTGTCCTTCGGTTTGTTGACGGGCAAGTACGACGCCTCGGGCCTGACCGGGCCGGATGCACCGGCGCAAGCCCGCCTCGCCAAGTTCGAGTCCACCCGCAAGCAGCGCTGGGGTCGCCCAGACGCCTTGGCCGCCGCGCGCCGCTACAGCGCTCTGGCGCTTGAATACGGCATGACACCGACGCAACTGGCGCTGGCTTTTTGCTACACCAAATGGCAAGTCGCCAGCACCATCATCGGCGTCACCTCGGTGGCGCAGCTGGATGAAGACCTGGATATCTGGGGCACCACGCTGCCGCCAGAGTTGCTGAAGAAAATTGACGCCCTGCGTTGGGAAATACGCGATCCGGCGCTGTAAGCGGCCATCAAACACGCCATGGCCAAAAAAGAGCACATCAGCGAAACCCCCGCCACCCAGTGGCTCAAGGCGCACAAGGTGGCGTTTACCGAGCATCCTTATGCCTATCTGGAACATGGCGGTGCCCAACACAGCGCCGCCGTGCTGGGCTGGGATCCGTTTGCCGTCGTCAAAACCCTCATCATGCAAGATCAGGATGCCCGGCCGCTGGTGGTGCTGATGCACGGCAACCGCAAGGTGTCCACCAAAAACCTGGCCCGCCAAATTGGGGC
>CAJAFJ010000291.1 GCA_903938955.1 uncultured beta proteobacterium
ATGTCGTCCACATACAAAAACTCGCGCTTGGGTGTGCCGCTACCCCAAATCGTGACGGAGGGTGCGTGGTTGACCTTGGCTTCATGAAAGCGACGGATCAGCGCGGGGATGACGTGGCTGTTTTCCGGGTGGTAGTTGTCGCCCGGGCCATACAGATTGGTCGGCATGACGCTGCGGTAATCAATGCCGTGGCTGGCACCGTACTGGCGGTTGTAAGACTCACACAGTTTGATACCAGCAATTTTGGCGATGGCATAGGGCTCGTTGGTGGGCTCCAGCGGGCCGGTGAGCAGGGCCGCCTCGGTCATCGGCTGCGGGGCCATGCGGGGGTAGATGCAGCTGGAACCTAAAAACAAGAGCTTTTGCACGCCGTTGCGAAAGGCAGCGTCGACGACATTGGCCTCCAGCATCAGGTTCTGATAGATGAACTCAGCCGGAAAGGTGTTGTTGGCGTGAATGCCCCCCACCTTGGCGGCGGCCAAGTACACCTGGGTGGGCTTTTCAGCCTCAAAGAAAGCCCGCACGGCGGCTTGATTGGTCAGGTCCAACTCGGCATGGGTGCGAGTGACGATATGGGTCTGACCTTGCTGCTGCAAGGTGCGCACAATAGCGCTGCCGACCATGCCGCGGTGACCGGCCACAAAAATTTTATCCACGGCCATAGGTATCCTCAAAACGCACAATATCGTCCTCACCCAGGTAGCTGCCTGACTGGACTTCAATCAGCTCCAGGTCGGTCTTGCCCGGATTCTCCAGCCGGTGTTTGACGCCCAGAGGGATGTAGGTGCTCTGATTCTCGGTGAGCAAAATTTCTTCTTCGCCCTTGGTGACCAGGGCGGTGCCCTTGACCACGATCCAGTGCTCGGCGCGGTGGTAGTGCATTTGCAGGCTGAGTTTGGCGCCCGGGCGCACAGTGATGCGCTTGACCTGGTGGCGCTCACCCACGTCCACACTGTCATAAGCGCCCCAGGGCCGGGCAACCTTGCGGTGCTGCACTGATTGCGAGATGTTGTCCGCATCCAGGCGCGCCACCACGAGCTTGACCTGCTCCACATGCGTACTGGCCGCCACCAGCAAGGCGTCGGGGGTGTCGATGATCAGCAAGTCTTGCGTGCCCAGGGTCACCACCGGGCGGTGGGGCGCATGCACAAAGGTGTTGCTCGACTGCAGTGCCAAGCCTTGACCGTGAATGCGGTTGCCTTGGGCATCGGCTGAAGTCAGGTCGGCCACCGCGTTCCAGCTGCCGACATCGCTCCAGGCGCTGGCAAAAGGAAGCACGGCCACATTGGCGTGGTGCTCCATCACGGCGTAGTCGATGCTCTCCGCACGGCAGGCGGCAAAGGCGCCGGTCTCGGGGCGCACAAAACTGCCATCTTGCGCGGCAGAACCCATGGCTTGCTGGCAGGCTTGCAAGATGTCGGGCGCGTGCTGCCCCAAGGCGCTGAGCAGGGTCTGGGCCGAGCACAAGAAAATACCCGCATTCCACAGCGCGCTACCAGTTAGCAGCAAGGCCTCGGCCTTGTCTTGCGCGGGTTTTTCAGTAAAGCCTTCAACGTTAAAGGCCCCGTCTGGCCGCGCGCTGCCTTGGCGAATGTAGCCATAAGCCGTGCTGGGGAATGTTGGTGAGATACCAAAGGTGACGATGGCACCCCCTTGCGCCGCAGCCACCCCGCTCTGCACTACTTGGGCAAAGGCGGAGACATCGGGAATATGGTGGTCTGACGGGCAAAACAGCAGCAGGTCATCCGGCTTGGCGATCAACGCTGCGATGGCCATGGCGGCAGCGGTGTTGCGCGCCACCGGCTCCAGCAAGACCACGCCCTGAACCTTGGCGGCCTGCAGGGCCTCGGCCACTAAAAAACGGTGCTCGTCAGAGGCGACGCAGATCACGTCTTTGCTCAACAGAGAGACCCGCTCCAGCGTGAGTTGCAGCAGGCTCTTGTTGTCGATGAGGGGCACAAACTGCTTGGGGAAGCTTTTGCGACTGAGCGGCCACAGCCGCGTTCCGGAGCCGCCACACAGGACGACGGGGGTGATCACTGGCACGGATTAACTCCTGAAAATTTATGCTGGTTCACGGTGCCACGCCTCCGGCGCTGTTGACCTCAGAGCGCAGCAACTCAATCTCTGTCCTTAGCGATTCGTACTCGGCTATCTTGCGCGCCAAAAAGCGGTTGGTCAGGGCGGCCTTCTCGGCGATGCCGGCCGGCGTGAGCAGATAGGCGTAGGCGAGTTTGCGCTGACTGCTCTGAAAATTTTGCATCTTGAGCAGGCCTTTGTCGAGCAGGGCTTTCAGACAAAAGTTGGTCTTGCCCAAACTAACCCCCAATGCCGCAGCCAAATCTCGCTGATTCATCTGCGGATTGACTTCCAGCAAACGCAACACTTTCAGGTGCGTATCTTGATGAATGGTTATTTGTTCAGGCATTGAACAAATAATATCACGCTCAAAAATGAATCCCCCGCATCATCTGCTGCAGCGCCACCGCCTCGGGCGAGAGTGTTGACTGGGCGGGTTTATCACCCGGCTTGGCGCCCTTGGCCGCGCTTGAATCCGGGAACATGCGAAAGCTGGTGTTCATGGCGATTTGTGCCACGCGCGGCAGCAGGGCGTGCAACAGTTGCCCGGCGGTGCCCAGGCGGGTGGCGATGTGCACGGGTTTAAAAATGCAGGCTTGGGCGACCAGGTCGGCCGCTTCTTCGGGCGCGAGCGTGGGCACGTTGTTGTACAGGCCGGTGGGCGCAATCATGGGGGTGCGCACCAGCGGCATATTGATGGTGGTGAATGAAATGCCCTGGTCGGCAAACTCGCTGGCGGCGCAGCGGGTCCAGGCGTCCAGCGCGGCTTTGGACGCCACGTAGGCGCTGAAGCGCGGCGCATTGGTCAGCACTCCGATGGAGCTGATGTTGACAACATGGCCTTTTTTCTTGGCCACCATGCCGGGCAGCAGCCCCAGCGTGACGCGCAGGCTGCCAAAGTAATTGAGCTGCATGGTGCGTTCAAAATCATGAAACCGGTCGTAGCTCGACTCAATGGCGCGGCGGATGGAGCGGCCGGCGTTGTTGATCAAAAAGTCCACGCCACCGTGGTCGTCGATCAGCTGCTTCACAAAGTGTTCGCACTCAACAGCCTCAGAAATATCCACCGGGTAAGCGATAAAGCTATAGCCCCGATCCCGGGCGGCCTGGCAGGCGTCGTGCAGTTTGTCGGGGTCGCGCCCACAGATGAGGGTGATGGCGCCCGCCTCGGCCAGCTTGTGTGCCGTGGCCAGGCCGATGCCGGATGAGCCGCCGGTGACCAGCACCACTTTGCCGCTCACCGTGCCACGCAGCGAGCGGTCGATGTGCAGATCGGGGTCGAGGTGGCGCTCCCAGTAGTCCCACAGGCGCCAGGCGTAGTCTTTCAAATTCGGGCAGGTCACCCCGGTGCCGTTCAGCGCGGCGAGCGATTCGCGGCAATCAAAGCGGGTGGGGTAGTTGACAAAGGTGAGCATGTCATCGGGCAGGCCCAGGTCGTTCATGATGGCCTTGCGCACCCGGCGCACCGGCGCCAGCGCCATCATGGCTTTGGAGATGCTGCGAGGGATAAAGCCGAACAGTGCGGCGTTGATGAAAAGGTTCATCTTGGGCGCGTGCGCCGCCTGGCTGAAAATATCCAGCACATCACCGACGCGGTAGCCCACCGGGTCGACCAGGTGGTAACACTTGTGGTCGATGCCGAGTTGGTGGCTGATGGTGTCGAGCGCGGTCACCACAAAGTCCAC
>CAJAFJ010000292.1 GCA_903938955.1 uncultured beta proteobacterium
ACCAGGGCAGCCAAGGCCGGTCCTCCCACCGCACAGCCCCAAGCTAACCAGCCATGAAACGACTGACCCGCATCAAAGTTCCGGGTACACCAGCGAACCCAGGCACGCAAGCTCGCATGCACCAGATTGCCTCGACTTAAAGGACGCGCCTGCTCTAACAGCAAGGCTAAAAGTACAGAGATAAAGCTCATACAGGCATCATAGCGGCACCGCGCGTCAAGCTGACAGCAGGCGGTAAAAGTTACGCAGCATGCCAGCGGTAGCGCCCCAGATAAAGCGCTGCCTCAACGCATCCTGATAAGGCATTGAAAACCATTCGCGCCTGACCCCTTCCCATTCAAATGAGTGACGCTGATGGTGAGCGGGATTCATCAAAAATGCCAAAGGCACTTCAAACACATCGGCAACTTCATCGGCGTTAGGCGTCAAGGTGAAGCCCGGTTGGACCAAGGCCACCACCGGCGTGATGATGAAGGAAGTCCCGGTAACATAGTGCGGCATCACGCCCAGCACATTGACAAAAGCCGGGTCCAGCCCAACCTCTTCCTGCGCCTCCCTGAGCGCAGTCGCTGATGCATCGACATCGTCTTCATCCGCCTTGCCGCCCGGGAAAGCAATTTGCCCGGAATGGGTTGAAAGATGCTGGGTACGCTCCGTCAACAAGACCATCGGCTGTTCCCGCATCACGATCGGCAGTAGCACCGATGCATGCATCGGAGCCCGGTCCATGAACTTTTTCTCTGCCAGCAATTCAGGCACCCAGACCGGCGGAAAAGCAAAGCGATGCCGCAAGGCGTCAGGCTGCAGGGCGGTCAACGGAACAGCAGGCAAATGTGAATCAACCCCTTCCACCGGAATTTGACGCGGATCGAAGGCGGGTAATTTGGACAGGGGGGTATCAGGTGAAGTTGACGACACGGCTAAAAGTCAAAACGAAATCAAAAACAATAGAAATAGTCGGCCAAAAAAAAGCCGCCACAAGCATAAGCTGAGGCGGCTTTTTTAACTAGACAGATCGCGTTATGCGGCGACTGTTTTCGTTTTCTTGGCTGGCAATTTTTCTTTAATACGAGCAGATTTACCGCTACGGTCACGCAAGTAATACAACTTGGCACGACGCACATCGCCACGGCGTTTCACTTCGATGCTGGCAATCAGCGGGCTGTAGGTCTGGAACGTACGCTCGACGCCTTCACCGCTGGAGATCTTGCGAACAATGAAGCCGCTGTTCAGTCCACGATTGCGCTTGGCAATCACAACGCCTTCGTAAGCCTGAACGCGCTTGCGTGCGCCTTCAACCACGTTAACGGTCACGATCACGGTGTCACCGGGAGCGAATACGGGAATAACTTTCCCGAGACGAGCAATTTCTTCTTGCTCAAGAATTTGAATCAGATTCATGATGGCCTTAAATGATCTTGGACGCGCCAGTGTCGGGATTGACACAAAAGTTTCGCTGCAAATACATTGAAACGGCCAGCCAGAGGATCGGTTAGCCTTTGATTATAGCCTGAGCTTTAATCTTGAAATTAAGCAGCAGCTTTAGCGGAACTGGGAGATAAAGGTTTCATCGGCCAGAGTCAAACGTCCATTCTGTCTCGCTTGCCGGATCAACTCCGGCCGCAAACGCAAAGTCAGCGCCAACCGCTGCTCACGCCGCCAGCGCTCGATATGGACATGGTGGCCCGACAGCAGCACCTCGGGCACCGCCCTGCCCGACCAGTTTTCAGGTCGCGTGTAATGTGGGCAATCCAGCAAACCGTCCAACTCGGGATTGAAGCTATCTTGCTGGTGACTACCCGCCGTATTCAAGACGCCGGGCTGCAGGCGCGCCACAGCATCCAGCAGCGCCATCGCAGCAATCTCACCGCCAGACAAAACAAAGTCACCCAGACTGATCTGCTCGGTCACATGTTCATCAATAAAGCGTTGGTCAATGCCTTCATACCGACCACAGACCAAAATCGCACCCGGACTCTCGGCCCAGCGCGTCACCATGGCATGATTCAGAGGCTTGCCGACTGGTGAAAAGAGCACCACAGGCACCGCCTCATTTCGCTGTGACTGAATATGTTGCAGACATTGCGTCAAGGGTTCAGCCATCATGACCATACCGGGGCCGCCACCAAAGGGACGGTCGTCCACACGTTTGTAATTGCCTGCAGCAAAATCGCGAGGGTTGGATAACTTCACATCAACCTGCCCCGACTCGAACGCACGGCGTGTGATGCCACTGGTCAGCAGGGGGGTAAATAACTCGGGGAAAAGCGTGACGATGTCGAACCGCATGGGACGACCGTCAGAAGTCGGCTTGCCAGTCCACCAGAATGCGACGGGCAGGCAAATCGACGTTGTCAATGTAGATGGAGACGAAAGGAATCATGCGCTCTTGTGATTTTCCGTCTAGTTCATAGTCCATCACCAGGACGGTTTGCGCACCGGTAGACAGCAATTCCTTGACAGAACCCAGCGCAACACCTTCACGGTTCACGACATCCAGACCAATCAGGTCAACCCAATAAAATTCGTCTTTTTTAGCGGCAGGAAAACTGGCGCGTGAAATAAAAATTCGGGAACCTCGCAAAGCTTCAGCAGCCGTGCGGTCATCGACACCACGCGCGGTTGCAACAACCGTGTTGGAGTGAATCTTGGATTCTGAGACGGTGAGCTTTGCAACACCGGTAAATGTTTTTGCACCTCGTTCGGAGGGCATTAAAAACCAGCATTTGGAAGAAAAAAGCGCCTCGGGATCGGCGCTATGGGGCAAAACTTTGAACCAGCCCTTGATGCCCCAGGCATCAGCGATGCGCCCAACTTCAACGGCATCCGACGGCAGGTCGGCGACTTCAAGGCCAGGCAGCATCACAATACGATCAGGCTGCTTTTTTGGCAGCTTGAGCAATCAGACGTTCCACAGTGGGAGATGCCTGAGCGCCGACGCTTCTCCAGTAAGTCAAGCGATCCTGTGCGAGACGGATGCTCTCTTCATTGGCCGTTGCAATCGGATTGTAGAAACCAATACGCTCGATAAAGCGGCC
>CAJAFJ010000293.1 GCA_903938955.1 uncultured beta proteobacterium
ATCCAGTTATCGGCAACTGAGCTATTTGGGAAGATTGATTTATAATAGTTCGCGGCTTCCCGCGCGCGACCGTGACACCAAACGCACCAATTCATCCAGCTTGACCAACAGGCCGGGCAAATCGCTCACCGTAGCGGACTTGATGCGGTCAATATCGCGCCCAATGGCGCGCTGCAGAGGCGTGAGTCGCGGTTGTGCCGCGCGGGTGACGCGCTGATCCGCACTGATGAGCGCGGCCAGCAAAGGCTCAACGCTGCCGGTCAGTTGGGCCTGTTGCTGCGCCAGGCGAATGCCCGATTCAATATCGACTACCAGGTTTTCATCGCGTGAGCGCGACAAACTTTGCATCAGCTCTTCCAGCTGGGTGCGTTGCAGCGACACCTCGCTCAAACGGGCATCAAAAACCGCCACCCGGGCAGCCGACTCGCGTGCCAGGTCTTGTGCCTCTTTGGCACTGGTGCGCGCTTCGACCGATTGGGAGGTGGCCGCGCCACTTTGCCGCGCCAGCTGTTCTTGCATCGTGCTCAGTTTTTGCCACAGCAAACCGCTGACCAGCAAAGCGACCACCGACACAGCACCCAAGCCCAGGACCAGCCCGCCCACTGGGGTCGCGGACTTGCCCGGCGGGGCGACTGCAGCCTCGGGCGCCGTCACGGGCGATGGCACCGCAGCGACATCTGCAGCCTGGGGAGCAAGTATTTCAGCGTTGGCGTCAGAGTTCATCACATGATTCTAAAGTGTTAACAAGAGCCGCTGGCAAGCGTGCCGGTCAGTGCGGCCGCCACATCGGACAAGGTCGGGCGTGACTCGGTGACCTCGCCAAACCCAGCGAGTCGCGCCGCCGTCGCAATCCGCGGATGGGTCGCCAGCGCATGGGCGGCAGACCAGTTTTGCGTGGGCAGCAAGGTCTGCAGGTTGGCGACCGCCTCCGAACTGCTGAGCAGCCAGACCGAGCCATCGGTGGCCGCCTGGCGCGCCAGTTCTGCTTGTGGCGAGTTGAAGTCGGGCGCACAGCGCTGGTAAGCCACCACAAAATCGGCCTGCGCACCGGCTTGGGCCACGCGGTTGGCAAACCACTCGCGCCCGCTGCCTTGCCCGGTCGGGTCGCTGCCGACCGTGTCGGCACCGCGCACGATCAGCACGCGGCTGCCCGGTTTGACTTGCGCCGCCACCACCTGCCACAAGGCTTCAGAATCAAATTGGGCGGCATCCGGCGAAGGCGTATCCAGCTTGGCCGGATCAAGCCCGGCGCGCAGCAAGGCCCGGGCCGTGCCGGGGCCGGTCGCCCAGGCCCGGGTGTTGATCCCCGCCCACGAACTATCGGCGGCGTTTACTGGCTGATGGGCTGCAAAAAAATACTCCACGGCATTGCCACTGACAAACATCACACCGACATAGTCAGCCCGTTGTTGCCAGGCGCGAACCACATCGCTCGTATCGTCCACCGGCCCCACCTTGATCAGGGGCAACGCCTGCGCCTCAAGACCGAGCGCCGTCAAATCATGGACCCAGCGCTGCGCCTCACGCAGGGGTCGGGTGACGATGAGGCGCATGGTTCAGGCTTGTGTTGGGGGCACCACGGGCAACAGCAGCGTGCCGCCGGAGGCCGCCACACCCGCCTTCAGGTCGACCGCGACGCGCTCACCCAAGGCGGTGGCACTGGCCAGGTCAGACACCTCGGCGCTCATGCGCACACAAACCAGTTCCAGCACGCCTTCGGGGTCGCCCCAGGCGGCGTCAATGGTCAGGGTGTTGCCATTGAGCGTGGAAAAGGCCGCCAGGGGCATGGAGCAACTGCCGCCCATGGCGCGGCTCACCGCCCGCTCGGCCGACACCGCCAGCCAGGAAACCGGGTGCGCCAGGGGCGCCAAAGCGTCAATCACGTCTTGACGACCGCTGCACACCTCAATACCGAGCGCGCCTTGGCCTGCAGCGGGCAACATCATGGCGGGCTCGAAAATTTCACGAATGCGCTCGCCCAGCCCGAGTCGTTTGAGGCCCGCCGCCGCCAACACGATGCCGTCGTACAGGCCGTCATCCAACTTGCGCAGGCGGGTATCGAGGTTGCCGCGCAGGGGTTCGATCTTGAGGTCGGGACGCAAAGCACGCAGCAGCGCCATGCGGCGCAGGCTCGACGTACCCACCACAGCGCCTTGCGGCAGGCTGGCCAGGTTTGAATACTTGTTGGAGACAAACGCATCGCGCGGGTCTTCGCGCTCCATCACGCAGGCCAGCACAAAACCGTCAGGCAGTTCCATCGGCACGTCTTTGAGCGAATGCACGGCCAGGTCGGCGCGGCCTTCGTCCAGCGCCACTTCAAGCTCTTTCACAAACAGGCCCTTGCCGCCGACTTTGCTGAGGGAGCGGTCCAGAATCTGGTCGCCCAGAGTCGTCATGCCCAGCAGGCTCACCGTGTGGCCCAGCTGCTCCAGCAGCGCCTTGACGTGTTCAGCCTGCCACATGGCGAGGCGGCTCTCTCGGGTTGCAATAGTTAAATGGCTCATAAACGGGTTCTTAAAGTCGTAACGTGTTGGTAATCAGGGGTGTGCGGTGGATGCTAGCATGGCTTAAATTGCCGTATTGAGCAGCCCAACTTGAACCACGCCATGATCAAACCGTCCACGCCCGAGCCCACCCCACGCACCAAAGACATTGAAAAGCCCTTGGTAGAGGACATCCGCCTGCTGGGCCGCATTCTGGGTGATGTGATCCGCGAACAAGAGGGTGTGGCGGCGTTTGAGCTGATTGAGCAAATTCGCAAACTCTCGGTCGCGTTTCGCCGTGATGCCGACCAGGAGGCCGACAAGGCGCTCAAGAAGTTGCTCAAGGGCTTGAGCGGCGACCAGACCGTGAGCGTGATTCGGGCCTTTACCTACTTCAGCCACCTGGCCAATCTGGCCGAAGACCGGCACCACATTCGCCGCCGCGCCATCCACGAACGTGCCGGCGACACGCAAGAGGGCAGCATTGAAGTCGCTTTGTCGCGCCTGCGCTGGGCCGGCATTTCGCCCAAAACCATTGCCGACACACTGGCCAGCAGCTTTGTCTCGCCCGTGCTCACCGCGCACCCGACCGAAGTGCAGCGCAAAAGTATTCTGGACGCCGAGCGCGACATTGCCCAGCTGCTGGTGGTGCGCGATGACATCAAGACCCGCGCCATGGTCAACGCCAACAAAGATGCGCTGACGCCGCGCGAACTGGCCGCCAATGAAGAACTGATGGGCGCCCGCGTGCTGCAACTGTGGCAAACCCGGCTCTTGCGCTTCACCAAACTGACGGTAGCCGACGAGGTGGAAAACGCCTTGAGCTATTACGAGTCCACCTTTTTGCGCGAAATCCCCAAGCTTTACGCCGATCTGGAACGCGAACTGGGCCAGCACCCGGTGCACAGCTTTTTGCGCATGGGCCAGTGGATTGGCGGCGACCGCGACGGCAACCCCAACGTCAACGCGCAAACCCTCACCCACGCCCTGCGCCGTCAAGCTGACGTGGCGCTGCGCCACTACCTGACCGAGGTGCATTACCTGGGCGGTGAGTTATCGCTCTCAACAATGCTGGTGGACTGTGCCCCCGCCATGCAGGCGCTGGCGCTCAAGTCGCCCGACACCAACGAGCACCGCAAGGACGAGTCGTACCGGCGCGCTTTAATTGGCGTGTATGCCCGCCTGGCCGCCGCCCTGAAGGACCTGACCGGTGGCGAGGCCGCGCGCCACGCCGTCGCACCGCAAAACGCTTACCTTACCGCCGAAGAATTTCTGGCCGACCTGCGCACCATCGAAGCCTCGCTGCTGGCGCACCACGGCGGCGCGCTGGTGGCGCAACGTTTGCACCCGCTGATTCGCGCGGTGGAGGTGTTTGGCTTTCACCTGGCCACCGTGGACTTGCGCCAAAGCTCGGACAAGCACGAAGAAGTGGTAGCCGAGCTGCTGGCCGTGGCGCGGGTCGAACCGGGCTACCAACAGCTCGACGAACTGGCCAAGCGCAGCCTGCTGCTGCGCCTGCTCAACGATGCCCGCCCCTTGCGCGTGATGGGCACCACCTACTCGGCCCACGCCCAGAGCGAAATCGAAATTTTCGAGGCCGCCAAAGTCATGCGCGAACGTTTTGGCCGCGAAGCCATTCGCCACTACATCATCAGCCACACCGAAACGGTGAGCGACTTGCTGGAAGTGCTGCTGCTGCAAAAAGAGGTGGGCCTGATGCGCGGCGTGCTGGACAGCGCGGCGCAGTGCGACCTGATCGTGGTGCCGCTGTTCGAAACCATCGAAGACCTGCGCAACGCCGCACCCATCATGCGG
>CAJAFJ010000294.1 GCA_903938955.1 uncultured beta proteobacterium
ATGATGTGTTCGCGGGGAGTGTGCCGTACCTGATGTTGGCGGGCAACTTGATGGCGGGCTGGCAGTTGGGCCGCGCCCTGTTGCTGGCGCAGGAGGCCATCGAGCGGGCTGAAGACGTGGCGTTCATGCAGGCCAAGATCACCACCGCACGCTTTTATGCCGACCATATCCTGACCAAAGTGCCGGGCTTGCGTGACTCGGTTGTGGCAGGGGCCAGCTGTGTGACGGCTTTGGCGCTGGAGGCGTTTTAAGACCTGACTGCCCGATCCCGCCCGCGTTGCCAGAGGGCATCGCCAGGCCTGTTTTTGAACTTTTATATTTCGTCCCGCTTATCTCAGGAGATTTTTTATGAACCGTGAAGTTGTTGTAGTCAGCGCTGTGCGCACCGCAATTGGCACCTATGGTGGCAGTCTCAAAGACATCCCGCCGACCGAGTTGGCGGCTCAAATCGTCCGCGAGGCACTCACGCGCGCCAGCGTGGACGGCAAGGACGTGGACCATGTGGTGTTTGGCCATGTGATCAACACCGAGCCCAAGGATTTGTACCTCTCCCGTGTGGCCGCCATCAACGGCGGTTGCGCTGAAGGCACCCCGGCCTTCAACGTCAACCGCTTGTGCGGCTCGGGCCTGCAGGCCATCGTTTCGGCCAGCCAGAGCATTTTGCTCGGCGATGCCGACATCGCCATTGGCGGGGGCGCTGAAAACATGAGTCGCGGACCCTATCTAAGTCCGTCGGCCCGCTGGGGTGCCCGCATGGGCGACACCTCGTTGGTCGATATGGTGGTGGGCGCCTTGCATGACCCGTTTCACACCATTCACATGGGGGTGACCGCTGAAAACATCGCCGCCAAGTGGGGTATCAGCCGCGAAGAGCAGGATGCGGTGGCGGTGGAAAGCCATAACCGCGCCCAGCGCGCCACCGAAGCGGGTTACTTCACCTCGCAAATCATGCCGGTCATGCTGAAAAGCAAAAAGGGCGAGGTGGCTTATGCCACCGATGAGCACTTTCGCCCCAATTGCACCCTGGCCGAGTTGGCCAAGTTGCGCCCGGTCTTCCTCAAGGAAAACGGCACGGTCACTGCCGGCAATGCCTCGGGCATCAACGATGCCGCAGCCGGTGTGGTGCTGATGGAGGCGGGTACTGCCAAAGCGCGTGGTCTGCAGCCCATGGCACGTCTGGTGGCCTATGCCCATGCGGGCGTGGACCCGAAGTACATGGGCATTGGCCCGGTGCCTGCCACGCAGTTGGCCCTGAAGAAAGCCGGTCTGACGGTCAATGACCTCGATGTGATTGAAGCCAATGAAGCGTTTGCCGCCCAAGCCTGCGCGGTCTCGCGTGACCTGGGTCTGGACCCGGCCAAGGTGAACCCGAACGGATCGGGCATTTCACTGGGGCATCCGGTGGGGGCGACCGGTGCCTTGATCACGGTCAAGGCGCTGTATGAGCTTGAGCGCATTGGCGGGCGTTATGCACTGGTGACCATGTGCATTGGGGGAGGGCAGGGTATTGCGGTTATTTTCGAGCGCGTTTCCTGACAAACCAAGCGCAGCTGGGAGGTAAATTGTCAAGGTGTTGACCGTGTGTACGATAGGCCTAAAAAAGCGTTTACAAGGGCGATTAAAAAAGCGATTTGGAGATAACCATGGCCCACTTTGATCTAGGGGTACCCAGTGATATTTTGCTGCGGGTGACGCCGCCCAAAGTACCTCGGCAGTTGATTGCTCGCACCCATCTTGAGGTCTCTCACCCGCTGGTGGATGCAGATGCTGTCATCGTCCAGGCGCCCGCTGGTTTTGGCAAAACCTTTTTGCTGGCCCAATGGCGGCGTGAATTTCTCGCGACCGGCTCGGTGGTGGCATGGGTCACGGCGCATGCCCAGGACGATGACACCCGTTTGCTGCAATGCCTGGCCATGTCGGTGCGTTTGGCCGCGGCCCGACCGACCTTTGGTCACACCCTGATTACGGGTGCGGGCCCCACGGGCCTCGAAGGCATCACCACCTGGCTGGCCGAGGTGGCGCAAGCCGCCTTGAACATTGTGCTGGTGGTGGACGATGCCGAGCGTCTCAACGATGCCACCCGAGAGCTGTTGATTTATCTGCTGCACAACGCACCCTCCAATTTGCGCATCATCGTCAGTGCGCGGTCTGACTGTAAATTGGGTGTGGATGATTTGCTGGCCTATGGCTCCTGCGTGCAGATTGGCCCTGCCGCCTTGCGGTTCAAACTCGACGAGACACTGCGTCTGGTGGAAGAGCGTTTCAAAGGGCGCGTTGACTGTGATGCAGCTGCCCGGCTGCATGAGGTGACCGAGGGCTGGCCACTGGGCTTGCAACTGGCCATCACCATGCTGGCAAAAAGCACGGACCCCATGGCCGAAATCGCCGCCATGGCCTCTGGCTCCTACAGCTTGCACAACGATCTGATGCACCAGATGCTGGCCAAGCTGGACCCGACGGATATGGCTTTTCTGACGCGGGTGGCCATTCTTGACCATCTTTACCCCGACCTGTGTCGCGCGCTGACGCAAGACGATCAGGCTGACCAACGGCTGGCGCGCTTGTGCCACGAAACGCCGATTCTGGTAGCGGGCGAGCACGGTGACTGGCTGCGACTGCACACGCTGGCCAGGCAGGCCTTGCGTGACCAGGGCAACGCGCTGTCGCAACAGGAACTGGCGCAGTTGCATGCGCGGGCATCGCTGTGGTTTGCAGAACACAATCAACTCGAACTGGCTGCCGTTCATGCGCTCAAAGCCGGGTGCGACGACCAGGCCTACGACCTCGCAGAGAGAAGCCTGTACAACACCTTGATGACCCAGGGGCAGCAAGCACAAGTGCTCCAGTGGCTTGATCAAATGCCCGAAACCGCCCTGCACCAGCGCCCACGGCTGCTGCTGGCCGGGGCGTGGTCTCTGGCCTTGAGCGAGCGCCATGCCCAGGCGCGCCTATCGGTGGAGCGCTTGTTGACTGGCGAGCAAGTCAGCGACGCTCTGCGCTGTGAATGCGCCATGATCATGGGTGGCGCGGCCATTTTTTCAGACGACCCGGATCAGTTCGCGCAGCTTCATGACCCCTGGGCCAGCAACCCACCGCTGCAAGACCCCTTGTTACTGCATGTTCATGCCAACCGGACTGCTTACCGCGCCTTGCTGGCCGCCGAGCCCGCGCTGGCGCGCATGTGCCAGCAGCAGGCACCGCGCGAAGGAACGAGCAATGCACATAAATACCTGGACTTGTGGGGCACACAAATCATGTGCCAAACCTACGCCTGGGAAGGCCAGGTGGTGCTGGTCGAACAGTTATTGCGCCCCACATTGGCCCGAACCGAAATCGAACTGGGCCGCCGCCATCCCGTCGCCTGTGCCATGGCGGCCTTGCTGGCAACTTCGGTGTGGCATCAGGGACGTACATCCGAAGTGCCTGCATTGCTGGCCAATCGACTTGATGTGATCGAACGCAGTGGTAGGCCTGATGTCGTCCTCTGGTCGTATCAAACCCTGGTTCGTGTTGCCCTGGCTCAACATCAGGAGCACCGCGCCCTGGCCTTGCTTGAAGCGCTCTACGCGCTGGGTGTGACGCGCCAATTGCCCCGCCTGTGCATTGTCAGCCTGTGCGACCAGGTGGCCCTGCATGCGCGCAACTACCATGGGGAAACTTGCCGCGCCTTGATGGAACACATTGACACCTTGATGGCGGCACAACCCAGGCAACAGGGCACCTTGTGGTTTGACAACCTGGCTCCCCTGCAGGCCACGGCCCGTGGCTATGCCCACCTGGCCTCCAAACAATGGCGGGAAGCCGCTGACGCATTGGGCCGCGCCAATACGCTGGCACAAGGCCGAAAAATGGGGAGCCTGCATATCGCCACGTTGGGTTTGTTGGCGTTTGCGCGCCATCAATATGTAGGCCATGCCGAAGAGTTGCTGCGCGAAGCCATGGATTTGGCTCGCGTGTTTGGATTGGCCCGCATTCTGGTTGATGCGCACCCCGACATGGCGGACTGGATTCATAGGGGTGTCGAAAAACCTATAGCCCAAGCTCCAAGCATGGCACCGATGGTGCCTGTGGGGCGACCGGTATCGGTCAAGTTGGTGCCTGGAACCATCCTGACACCCAAGGAGCGGGAGGTCTTGACTCTGCTGGGTCGAAATCTGTCAAACAAGGAAATTGGTCTCGCCTTGCAAGTGGGCGAAGGAACGGTCAAGTGGCATGTGAAAAACCTGTTCGCAAAGCTTGATGTCGGCTACCGCAAGCAACTGGTCGCCAAAGCCCGTCTGTTTGGGTTGATTGATTAAGCATTGAAGTTTCTCCCGTAGTTAAAACGCCCTTGTCGGAGGGCGGCCCTCCCCACAAGAGGGGGGGCAAATGAAGCCAACGCCAATAAGCTTGGCTCAGATGTCTTAACGGCATCGAAGTCGGCTCAGTTATTTCGCAATCGACTTCTTTCAATTAAAACTACGAGGAGAAAATAGATGACCAAAAAGACGATGCGCCGCAGCGCAGTCATGCTGGCGGTTACCGCTGCGTTGGGCGGACAGGCGATGGCATTCGAGATCGATACAGCCAACGACGATGTCCAGGTTCGCTGGGACAACACCGTGCGCTACAACGTGGCGCAACGCGCCGGGGAGCGAAACGCCAACATTGGCAGCACCCCCAACTTTGACGAAGGCACTTACCTTTTCGACAAAGGCGATATCGTCTCCAACCGGCTTGACCTTCTGTCGGAGTTGGACTTTGTTTACCAGAAAAAGATGGGCTTTCGAATCAGCGCAGCCGCATGGTATGACGGCGCCTATGGCGACACTGGCAAGTCCAACCCGGCGATCAACAACCCGAGTTATGTGAACAACGAATTCAGCCCAATGATCAAGCGGTACTACCAGGGTCCGTCGGGCGAGTTTCTGGATGCCTTTGTGTTCAGCAACTTTGATGTGGCCGAGACACCCGTCAAGCTCAAGCTGGGCCGTCATACGGTCGCCTGGGGTGAGTCCTTGTTTTTGGGCGGTGCCCTGCACAGCGTAGCCTACTCGCAGATGCCGATCGACCTGCAAAAGGGCTTTGCAACCCCGGGCGCAGAAGCCAAAGAACTGTTTCGCCCCTTGACCCAGTTCTCTGGCCAGGCGCAGGTGACGGACACCCTGTCGGTTTCGGGTCAGTATTTTCTTGACTGGGAACCGTACCGTTACCCGGAAGGCGGCACCTTCCTGGGGCCGGTGGACTTTGCATTCAATGGGCCGGACCGGGCTGTGGTTGTGGGGCATCCTGTCTTGGGTCTGATTGGTGCCAGTCGCGGCAATGCCATTGAGCCCAAAAAGACGGGTGAATATGGCTTGTCAGCACGCTGGTCGCCTGAAGCTTTGGATGCAACGCTGGGCTTCTACTACCGCCGCTACGCCGACAAACTACCTCAAACGCTGATCACCAAGGCGCGTTTGGCCGCTGGCTTTCCGTTGGTCAACGGTACCGAATACAACCTGATTTATGCCGACAAAATCGACTTGTATGGCGTTAGTCTGGCCAAGAACATCGGCGGTGTCAGCGTGGGTGCTGAGCTCTCAACGCGCAAAAACACACCCCTGATTTCCAAGACACTGGGTTTTGCAGTGGGCTCGGTCGCCCAGGGCGATACCCCCGGTCCGCGTGGCGATACCTACCATGCGCTGGTGAATGTGCTGGGCACCATCCCCAAAACGCCATTGTTTGATTCAGCCGTATGGGCTGCCGAGTGGACCTGGAGTTCCCTGGATAAAGTGAACAGCGGGCAGAACAATTTCTTTGCTGTGGGCTCGCCTGGCTGCTCGACCCTGACCAATGCGCCGCTGGGCGCTTACGCAGGCTGCGCAACCAAGTCTTATCAAGGCGTGAGCATGGCCTTCACCCCGACCTGGTACCAGGTCATGCCGGGTGTCGACTTGTCTATGCCCTTGACTTACGCCCGTGGAATCAGCGGCAATGCGCCGGTGATTTTTGGTGGCAATCAGGGCCTGGGGAATTTCAGCGTCGGTTTGTCTGCTGATGTCAGCCAAAAGTACCGGATTGAACTCAAGTACAGCGGCTACTTTGGTGACTACACCACAGGCGCTGTCACGGGTTGCCCGGCAGGTGCCAGCTGCGTAGCAGCGCAAAACGGCTTTACCTCACTGTTGCAAGACCGTGACTTCATCAGCCTGACCTTTAAAACCTCTTTCTAATCGGAGTCTCTCCATGCGTACTCACATTCAAAAGACAGCAGCCGTATTGGCCATCGCAGGCGCGTTTGGCGGGCTGGCCCAAGCCGCCGTGTCGGCAGAAGATGCCAAAAAGCTGGGCACCAGCCTGACTGCGGTTGGTGCCGACAAAGGCGCCAACAAAGACGGCTCCATCCCGGCCTATACCGGTGGCAATACCACCCCGCCCGCCAGTTTCAAGGCGGGCGCAGGTCTGCGCCCCGACCCCTATGCCGGCGAAAAGCCCACGCTGGTGATCGATGCAAAAAACATGGCGACCCATGCCGACAAGTTGACCGAAGGCGCCAAGGCGCTGCTGAAAAAGTATCCCAGTTACCGCATTGATGTCTACAAGACCCACCGCAGCGCCGCTTTCCCTAAATTTGTCACCGACAACACGGCTAAATGTGCCGTGACGGCCAAAACCGCCAACGGCGGGCGCTCGATGGAAGGCTGCCGTGCCGGCTTTCCTTTCCCGATGCCCAAAGACGGGTATGAAGCCATGTGGAACCACCTGCTGCGCTTCAACGGTGTGGCCTACGAGGTTAACTACAGCAACTGGAATGTGGATGCTTCCGGCAAGGCCGCCATGTCGACCAAGGGTGTCATTGTTCAGGAGTATCCGTACTGGAACACGGCCTCCACCGACACAGATACGTTTTACAAGCAGCGCATCACTTACACCGGACCTGCACGCCGTGCCGGTGAAGCCCTGATGTTGATTGACCCGTTGAACTACGCCGACAAGGGCCGCCGCGCCTGGCAGTATTTGCCGGGCCAGCGGCGTGTCAAGGTGGCACCCGATGTCGGTTTTGACACCCCCAACCCAGGCTCTGGCGGTGCCAGCACGTTTGACGAAGTGTTTCTTTTCAATGGCTCGATGGATCGCTATGACTTCAAGCTGGTGGGCAAAAAGGAAATGTTCGTGCCCTACAACGCCTACAAGATGGCTTTTCAGTCCACTCAGGCCGAGCTGCTCACGCCGGGCCACCTGAATCCCAACCTGGTTCGCTGGGAGCAGCACCGGGTCTGGGTGGTGGAGGCGACTCTGCGCGAAGGCAAGCGCCACATCTACAGTAAGCGCACGTTCTATCTTGATGAGGACAGCTGGGCTGCCGTGGCCTCTGACCAGTACGACGCCCGTGGCCAGTTGTTTCGCTCAGGCTTTGCTTACATCGCACCGAGCTATGACATGCCCGCGCCCATGGCTGACCTGCATGGTATTTACGACCTGATCGCTGGCACCTACTCACTCACGGGTTACACCGCTGAGACCGGTGGCATCCGCTACACCAAGCCGCTGGGCGACCGTGAATGGACGGCGGACTCATTGGCTGGTGCGGGTATTCGCTAACTGGAAAACAAATCTGGCAAAGCGGGCGATGCCGTCCGTTTTGCTGATTCACCTCAGAAAAAACCATGCGTTCTTTCATTGTCTTTGCCGCCGGATTATTCATGGCTGCCACTACCTGTACGGCAGGTACTGCCCCGGTGAGTTACCGGGATGTTCTCGATGTTCCCGCCCGTCTGTCCCCGCTGGCCTCTCGCGCCATGCTGAATGGCTTGGCGATGGCGGGCACCCGGGTTATCTCGGTCGGCCAGCGGGGCCACATTGTTTACTCGGACGATTCCGGCAGCACCTGGCAGCAGGCCAAAGTGCCGGTGAGTTCGGATTTGCTGGCCGTGAGTTTCCCCAGCCCCACATTGGGCTGGGCGGTCGGCCATGACGGCGTCATTCTCCACACGGTGGATGCGGGTGCAAGCTGGACGCTACAACTCGATGGCCGCCGCAGCCCCGCGCTTTTGCGCAGCTACTACGGCGCGCCTGAGTTTCTCGGTGCGGATGAGCCAGCGCAGCGCCTGCAGGCAGACATTGTCCGCACGGCAGACCAGGGGCCGGAGAATTCTTTGCTCGATGTCTGGTTTGCGGACGAGCGCACTGGCTATGTCGTGGGTAGTTTCAACCTGATCTTTCGCACCGCAGATGCTGGAAAGACCTGGACACCGCTCTACCACGCCACGGATAACCCAAGCCGTCTGCATCTGTATTCGGTACGAGGCATTGGGGGGGATGTTTATCTGGCTGGCGAACAAGGCTTGCTGCTCAAGCTCGATGCCGCTGGCAAGCGCTTTAGCGCTTTGAGCACGCCCTACAAGGGCAGCTTTTTCGGCATCACCGGCAATCAGACCGCCATCGTCGCCTACGGTCTGCGCGGCAACGCCTACCGCAGCTCCGATGGTGGCCGACAGTGGCTCAAGATAGAAACCCCGTTGCAAGACGGCATCACCGCCGCTGCCGTGCTCAAGGACGATGTGCTGGCATTGGTCAGTCAATCCGGGCAACTCTTGCTGGGCAAAAACATGGGCGAGAGTTTCGCCCCCGTCAAGCTGGAGCGCGCTGCGCCAGCTGCCGCCATCATGGGCATTGGCCCTGATGCGGTGTTGGTCGCCGGACCCCGCGGTATCCAACGCCACCCCCTACGCTAATCAAGGAACTCTGACATGGTTGCTGTTTCTCACACCGCAGACGCGGGTAGCGCGCCGGTATCGCTATCGGATTTCGACCCCCAATCGGGCACCCGGCTGGAGCGCCTGATCTTTAACAACCGCATGGTGGTGATCATTGTGTGCGCCATCCTCACGCTGGTACTGGGTGTGGCTGCGTTTGCCAAACTCACGCTGAACGCCAGCTTTGACAAGATGATTCCACGCAGTCATCCCTACATCCAGAATTACCTGGAAAACCGGGATGGCCTGCGCGGTCTGGGCAATGTGTTGCGCATCGTGGTGGAAGCCAAACAGGGGGATATTTTTGATGCGCAGTACCAGGATACGCTGCGCAAAATCAATGACGAGGTTTTCCTCACGCCCGGTGTCGATCGTTCGTGGGTTAAGTCGCTGTGGACGCCTTCGGTGCGCTGGACCGAGGTCACCGAAGAAGGTTTTCAGGGCGGACCCGTGATGCCCGATGGGTATGACGGTTCGCCAGAAGCCGCTAGCAAGCTCCGGCTCAACATTGCCCGCTCCGGCTCAGTGGGCCGCTATGTGGGAACCGATTTCAAGTCCAGCATGATCGTGGTGCCCCTGCTGGACAAAGACCCGACCACGGGCAAACCGATCGACTACAGCGCGTTGTCCAAGGTGCTGGAAGAGAAATTGCGTGCCCCTTACGAGGCGGCGGGTGCTGAGGCCAGGATCAGCGTGCACATCATTGGCTTTGCCAAGCTGGTGGGCGATCTGATTGATGGCCTGGCACAGGTGGTGAGCTACTTTGCCTTTGCGGCGGTGATTGCGATTTTGGTCATCTTCTTCTACACCCGCTGTGTGCGCAGCACCAGCCTGGTCATTTTGTGTTCATCGGCCGCTGTCGTGTGGCAACTGGGGCTGGTAGCGCTGCTGGGGTTTGAGCTGGACCCGTTTTCGATCCTGGTGCCGTTTCTGATCTTTGCCATCGGGGTGTCCCACGGCGCCCAAAAAATGAACGGCATCATGCAGGATGTCGGGCACGGCATGCACCGCCTGATCGCGGCCCGCTTTACCTTTAGGCGCCTGTTCCTGGCGGGCATGACGGCGCTGGTGGCCGATGCGGTTGGCTTTGCCGTGCTGATGGTGATTGACATTGCCGTCATCAAAGACCTGGCCCTGACGGCCAGCATTGGGGTGGCCATTCTGATCTTCACCAACTTGATCCTGCTGCCGGTGTTGCTGTCTTACACCGGCGTGAATGAGAAGGCCGCCCAGCGCACTATCCAGTCGGACACGGCGCAAGCCAAGACCGGTTTGGGTGCGTTCTGGGTCTGGCTTGAGCGCTTTACCGAGCGGCGCTGGGCGACCGCCACGCTGGTGATTGCGGGTGTCATGACGCTGGGTGGTTTTGCCGTCAGCATGAAACTGGCCATTGGTGACCTGGAACCCGGCGCGCCCGAGTTGCGGGCAGACTCGCGCTACAACCGGGACAACGCCTACATCAATGGGCATTACTCCCTGTCAAGCGACCAGTTCGCGGTGATGGTCAAAACCGCTGCAGAAGGTTGCCTCAAGTACGACACATTGGTTGAGGCCGACCGTCTGGCCTGGGAGTTGCAGCAACTGCCCAGCGTCCAGACCACCGTCTTTTTGGGCAACGCCGTGCGTCAAATCACGGCGGGCTCCTACGAGGGCAACCCCAAATGGCTCACCCTGGCCCGCAACCAGGATGTGTTGAACTACGGCGCACAACAGGCTTCGGTCAACAACCCCGACCTGTTCAACAACGATTGTTCGCTGATGCCGGTGATTGCCTACCTGACCGATCACCGCGCTGAAACGCTGGACCGCGTGGTGGACGTCACCAGTCGTTTTGCGGCCGAGCACAGCACCCCCGAGCGCCAGTTCTTGCTGGCAGCGGGCAGCGCGGGTATCGAGGCTGCTACCAACATCGTGGTGCGTGAAGCCAATCGCACCATGCTGCTGTACGTCTATGCGGCCGTGATCGCCTTGTGCTTCATTACCTTTCGCAATTGGCGCGCCGTGATCGTGGCCGTGGTGCCCTTGATCATGACCTCGATTTTGTGTGAGGCGCTGATGGTGGCGCTGGGCATGGGGGTCAAGGTGGCGACCTTGCCGGTGATTGCGTTGGGGGTTGGCATTGGCGTGGATTACGCCTTGTATTTGCTGAGTATCCAATTGGCACAGCAACGCGTTGGCGCTTCGTTGGCGGTGGCTTACAAGCGTTCCATCGAGTTCACCGGCAAGGTGGTGGCACTGGTGGGTATTACGCTGGCGGCGGGAGTGGTGACCTGGATTTTCTCGCCCATCAAGTTCCAGGCCGACATGGGCATTTTGCTGACCTTCATGTTCATCTGGAACATGGTGGGCGCGCTGATCCTGATTCCGGCCTTGTCCCATTTCCTCCTCGCAACCCCCAAGCAGGCCGCCGCCATCCGCCTGGGTTGAGCTGAACTTTCAACAAGGAATTTATATGTACAGCCACTTGCTGGTTCCCATTGATGCCACTGATTTATCGACCGTGGTGGTCGGCAAAGCCGTGGAGTTAGCCCGTTCGCTGGGTGCGCGCATCACGTTTTTCCATGCCCAGCTGAATTACAACGCCTCGTTTTTTGGCGATGCTGAATTGGTCCGGGTGACCTCGCCGGATGATTTTGCCTACAGTTTCACCGGTCGGGCACGCGAGTTGTTGGCCAAGGCCGAGTCTGCCGCACGCGCCAAGGGCGTGGCCTGCAGCAGCGTCACCACGGTGTGCAGCAAGGCGCACCAGGCGATCATTGACGCGGCCCAAGAGGCCCAGTGCGATCTGATCTTCATGGCATCGCATGGCCGCAACAGCCATTTAGGCATGATGCTGGGCTCGCAGACGCTCAAGGTGTTGATGAACTCGGACATCCCCGTGCTGGTGTCATCCAACAAAAACCCCTCGATACCGGCGCTGACCATCGGCATGATTCGTGACGAGCACCGTTCGCTGGCCGCCGTGCTGCATGGTTGGATGCATCTGGCTAAAACCAGCCTGGCCGCAGGCGGCGCGCCGATGGACCCCGCACTGCTGCGTGCCATGGTGCATTACATCCAGACCTTTCCGGTGGCCTTGCACCATCCCAAAGAAACCGAATACCTGTTCAAAAAATTGCGCCTTCGCAGCAGTGAACTGAATGCCGAGCTGGATGAATTGGATCGCCAGCACGACATTGACCACGCGCTGGTGAATGAACTGGGCACCCAGGTTGAAGCCTATTGCCAAGGCAGCCTGAGCCTGGTTGAGCTTGATGCCGCCGTCCAGCGGTACGCCCGGTTCATCTGGGATCACATGGGCCAGGAAGAAAATGTGATCCTGCCAGCGGCCCAGCGTGTCCTGACCGAGGCCGACTGGAGCGAGTTGCATGCGGCGTTTTCCAGCAACCAGGACCCCCGTTTCAACAGCGAGGCCGATACCGACTTCAAGCATCTGTTTTCACGGATTGTTAACCTCGTTCCGCCACAGAGTATTTGAATGACACCGACGCTCCGTATTGATGTCTACTTTGATCTGATTTGCCCCTGGTGCCTGATCGGCAAGCGCCATCTGAACCAAGCACTGGCGCAACTGGTTCAGAGGGTTCCCGGCGTTCAGGTCAACGTGGCATGGCATTCGGTGCAGCTGATCCCTGAGGTGCCGGCCGAGGGACTGGATTTTGCCGAGTTTTACCTGCACCGTTTAGGCAGTGCCGACGCCGTGCGCGCGCGTCAGGCCCAAGTGCGTGAGGCGGCGCACCGGGCCGGCGCGGTGGTGGACTTCGCGCGCATCCTGCGTTTTCCCAATACCCGCCAGGCACACCAATTATTTTCGTTTGCCGCCAGCCATCTGGCGCCCCTCGAAACCGAGCAGCTTCTGGAGCGTCTGTTTGAGGCTTACTTCAATCTCGGTGAAGACTTAAGTGAGAGGGCGACGCTTAAGGCGATTGCGGCCCAGCATGGCTTGGACACGCCCGAGTTGGACGCGTGGATGGCTTGCGAGCAATGGCAGCCCGTCAATATTCAAGTGCCAGGTGTGCCATTTTTTGTATTCAATCAATCCAAACAACTTTCTGGCGCACAACCTGTGGAGGTATTGCTGGCCGCCATGCTGCAGTCCATCGGTAACGCAAGTGAACCATTATCAAGAGCTGCCTGACACATGATCCGTATCCTCGAAATCCCTGCAAGCAGGGTTCCAGTTCCCGGCGCCCGCACCTATGTGAGCGATCAGGGCGCCAGCATTGTTTTATTCAACGTAGGTGGAAATCTCTACGCGATTGACGACTCTTGTCCACACAATGGCGCCTCGTTGTCCGGTGGCAAGCTTGAAGGCTTGATGCTGCAATGTCCCGCCCATGGTCTGAAATTTGATATTGCAACGGGATGCATGCGCAGCGGTAGCCGTATGCGAGTTCATTGCTATCCCGTGAGTCTGGTTGATGGGACGGCCCTTATCCGGCTGCCCGCCGAGGGCAATGGCGAGGGTCACCTCAACAATTCAATCAACGTGCTCTGAGCGCCGAATCATGGATTCCTCGATGCTTGCGATTGGACTGGGCGCGGTCATTGGCTTGGTATTGGCCCTCACGGGCGCCGGAGCCGGTGTACTCGCCATTCCGCTCCTGGTTTTTGGCCTGCACCTTCCCTTGCAACAAGCGGGCCCCGTGGGTTTGCTGGCCGTTGGCTTGGCTGCCGCTTTAGGGGCTGTCTTGGGCTTACGCCAGCGCATCGTGCGTTACCGTGCGGCGGCCTTGATCGGGGCCGCAGGCATGCTGGTGGCGCCACTGGGTGTTTTTCTCGCGCAACGGCTACCGAATCGTCCTTTGTTAGCCGTTTTTGCCACCGTGCTGCTCTACACCGCTTGGCGGCTACTCAGGCCGCCGGCAGCCAATGAACTGCACCCGGCCGTGGTGCCATGCCAAGTGAACAGCACAGACGAGCGTCTGACCTGGACCCGCCCCTGCGCTCGTGCATTGGCCGGTACGGGGTTCATCGCAGGATTCCTCAGTGGCTTACTCGGTGTTGGTGGTGGGTTTGTCATTGTCCCGGCCCTGACACGCTACACCGACTTGGAATTCCGAAGTGTGCAGGCCACGTCATTGGCGGTCATCGCGCTGGTGTCCATCAGCGGGGTTTCTGCTGCCGCCTGGAGCGGCTCACTCAATTGGCCCGTTGCCGTGCCCTTTGGTAGTGGCGCCGTTTTGGCCTTATTGGCTGGGCGCCAGATTGCAAAAGGACTCAATCCCCACCGGCTGCAGCAAGCCTTTGCATGGTTCACCTTGCTGATTGCACTGGTGATGCTCGCTCGCGCTAGCGGCTTGATATTTGCCTGAAAGACGCATCGAAACGCCTGAATTCATCGCTACTCACGCCATGAATAGAAGGAACAGTGCGATCTTGATGGTGCTGGATCAACGTATCTTCAACTCGAAAGACATCAATATGACACAACGTGCGCAAGCCCACTATCGACAAAAACTCGGTACCGCCGACCAGGCCGCCGGTCTGATCAAGTCGGGGGACGTCGTCTTCATGGGTGAATTTGCCCAAAACGTGGAAGCTGTGGACGCGGCCCTGGCGTTGCGCAAGCGTGACCTCAGGGATGTGGTCCTGATCACCACCACCCGCGCCAAACCCCTGAAGTGCGTCGCAGCCGATCCGGGCAGGGAGTCGTTCATCTGGAACGACTGGCATTTCTCCGGCCTGGGCCGCAAGTATGGCGAGCAAGGCCTGGCCAGCTACATTCCGCTCTGCTATCACCAGGGCCCGCAGAACGTCATGCAGTACGAGGAGCCGGATGTCGTCGTTGTCCAGGTGACGCCGATGGATGCGAATGGTTTCTTCAACTTCTCGACCAGCTGCTCAATAACCCCGGCCTACTGCCGCAAGGCCAAGAAGATCGTCGTTGAGGTCAATACGAAGGCGCCCCGGTGTCTGGGCGGCCTCGATGAGTCGATCCACATCTCCCGGGTGGACATGGTGGTCGAAGGCCCCAATAGCCCTTTGCTGCAACTGCCCGAGGGCCAGACAAGCGAAGTGGACCGGATGATTGCCAGCCATGTCATGGAACTGCTTGAAGACGGCTCGACGATCCAGCTCGGCATCGGAGCGCTGCCCAACATCGTCGGTTCCATGATTGCGCAGAGCGGCTTGAAGGACCTCGGCGTGCACACCGAGATGCTGGCTGATTCCTATGTCGATATGTACGAGGCAGGACGCATCACCGGCCAGCGCAAGAGCATCGACCGCGGCAAGATGGTCTACACCTTCGCCATGGGCTCGCAGAAACTCTATGACTTTCTCGACAACAACCCGGCGGCGGCGATCTTTCCAGCGTCGTACACCAACGATCCCTGCGTCATCGGCCGCAACCCGAAGGTGGTTGCGATCAACAATGCCATCGAGATCGACCTCTTCACACAGGTCTCCAGCGAGACAGCGGGGCCACGCCAGATTTCGGGGACCGGGGGCCAGCTCGACTTCATTCTCGGGGCCTACCGGTCCGAGGGCGGCAAGGGCCTTATCTGCATCAACTCGACTTACAAGAAGAAGGACGGAACGCTTGGCTCACGCATCGTGCCGACGCTGTCGCCCGGCACCATCGTCACCTGCCCGCGTTCAATCGTGCACTATGTTGTGACCGAATTCGGCTGCGCGCAGATGAAGGCCAAATCGACCTGGCAACGGGCCGAGGCCTTGATCAACATCGCGCATCCTGATTTCAAGGATCAGTTGGTCAGGGAAGCTGAGTCCATGGGCATTTGGCGTCGTTCCAACAAGATCCTGTAAATCGCAGTGCGTTGGGGATGGTCAGTCCAGCGCTTCTTTGCGAATTGCATTCATCAATTTATATACAACGAAAGGTTTCCCTCATGAGCATTACAACCGTCGGCATTATTGGCGCAGGCACCATGGGTAACGGCATTGCACAGGCTTGTGCTGTGTCTGGCATTAACGTCGTCATGGTGGATATTTCTGATGCCTCCGTGGCCAAAGGCATCGCCACCGTCTCTGGCAGTCTGGACCGACTGGTCAAGAAGGAAAAGATCACGGCGGGCGACAAAGACGCCGCCATGGCCCGCATCAAAGGCAGCACCAGTTACGACGATCTCAAGGCCGCTCAACTGGTCATCGAAGCGGCCACTGAAAACTTCGACCTGAAAGTCAAAATCCTGAAGCAGATTGATGCCTTGGTGGCATCTGACGTGATTGTGGCGACCAACACGTCGTCAATATCCATCACCAAACTGGCCGCCGTCACTTCGCGTGCC
>CAJAFJ010000295.1 GCA_903938955.1 uncultured beta proteobacterium
GGGCTTGCAGCAGGCCGAAGATTATTGCCACGCGCTCAAGGGCGTCATCGGCAATATCGGTGCGATGGCCTTGTTTGGCGCGGTGACCGACATTGACGCCGAGCTTAAACAAGGCCACCCCCCCACGGCGGCGGCGCTGGACACCCTGCAGGTCTTGTTGCAAGATGTGATGCGGGATATCGACCACCTCACTATGAGTTCCAAGCCGACGACGGCACCTGTTGTCGTGCTGCTGGATGCAGGCCAATTACGCGAGCGGCTGCAACGCCTGAAGGAGGCGCTGGACCATGACCTCGGCGACGCTGAACCCCTGCTGGCGGAACTGCGGAGTGGCGTCAGCGGCACCCCCCTGGAGGCGGACATCGCAGCGATCGCGGCCAAGGTGGATGTGTTCGACATTGATGCTGCGCAACTCCAGCTGTCCCAATTGCATGAACATCTAAGTTCGCAACCCGAGTGATCTGATCATGACTGACATTGCCAACGGCCGTCCCCGCCTTCTCATCGTGGATGACGTGAATGAAAATCTGCATGCGCTGATGAATATCTTGCGCGATGAGTACGCGATTGTGGCCGCCAACAGCGGTGAAAAAGCGCTGGAGCTGGCGCAACGTCAGCCGCAGCCCGACCTGATTTTGCTCGACGTCAAAATGCCCGGCATGGATGGTTACTCGGTATTGGCGCACCTCAAGGCCCACCCGGCCACCGCCGATATCCCGGTCATTTTCGTCACTGCCCTGGCGGAGGCGGCCGATGACGCACGCGGCCTGACGCTCGGGGTGGCCGACTACATCAGCAAGCCCGTCAACCCCGATCTCTTGCACCAGCGTGTGCGCACCCAGCTCGAATTGCAGCGGTACCGGAAAAATCCGGTCACTTTCGATATCGCCCAACACACCGACCCTGCGCGCCCGGCGACGCTGCTGGTGGTGGACGATGTGCCGGAAAACATCCATGAGTTGCTCGAAGTGCTCAAGGACGACTACCGCATCATGGTGGCCAACTCGGGCGCCAAAGCGATTGAACTGGTGCTGGGGGCGACACCGCCCGATCTGGTGTTGCTTGACATCATGATGCCCGGCATGGACGGCTACGAAGTCTGCCGCCGCATCAAGGCCACCCCGGTGGGTCATCGGATTCCGGTTATTTTTGTCACTGTTGTGGATGCCACGCACCAAAAGGTCAAGGGCTTTGACCTCGGCGCGGCCGACTACATCACCAAGCCCTTCGATATTGACGAGGTGCGTGCCCGCGTGCGCACCCACCTTGAGCTGGCCCGACTGCGGCGCTCGCTTGAGCAACTGGTGGCGCAGCGCACCGCCCTGCTCGACAAAAGCGAAGAGAAGTACCGCATCCTGGCTGAATACTCGCCTAATTGGGAGTACTGGATGGCGCCCGATGGCCGCTACCTGTATGTGTCGCCGGCCTGCACGGAGGAGTCGGGCTACGCGCCGGAGGACTTTTTTGCGGATGCCGGATTGATGGAGAAAATAATCCACCCGGACGATCTCAAGGCCTGGACCTTGCAGGGGCCGACTGCGGCCAACACCGACCCAACGCCTCTGATCTTTCGCATCCGCGCGAAGGACGGTCGTGAGCACTGGATTGAGCATGTCTGCAAACCCGTGCGGGATGCCCGTGGCCAATTTCTCGGGCAACGGGGCTCGCACCGCGACATCTCCCAGCGCCGCTATGCGGAGGAACGGCTTAATTTTTTCATCAACCGCGATCCCTTGACCGGACTGCCCAACCGGGTCCTGTTTCATGAGTTGTTGACGCATACCTTGCAACGTGCCGAACGCGATCAGACGCAATTCGCCTTGTTGTTCATTGATCTTGACCATTTCAAGGCGATCAACGAAAGCCTGGGCCACAGCCTGGGGGACCAGTTGTTGGTTGAGGCGGGTAAACGGCTGAAGGAACTGCTGCCCGAAATCGACGCCATCGCACGCATTGGTGGCGACGAGTTCAACATCATCCTGAACTACGGCGAGGGCATGCCGTGGATCGACCTGGTGGCCCAGCGCATGATTGATACGCTGGGTAAACCGTTCGACCTAGGCGGCAACAGCGTCTATGTCGGCGCCAGCATCGGTATCGCCCTTTATCCGGCCGACGGTCGCGATACCGAAACCCTGCAAAGCAACGCCGATGCGGCCCTGCACCAAGCCAAGTTGCGGGGGCGCGGCATGCTGCGGTTTTTCTCGTCGGAGATGACCGGCCGCGCCAAGGCGCGCCTGACACTGGAAGCCGACTTGCGCCGTTCGCTTGAGCGCCATGAATTGCAGGTGTATTACCAGCCGCAGTGTGACCTGATCAGCGGGCAGATTATTGGTCTTGAAGCGCTGGTGCGCTGGCAACATCCCGTGCGTGGGTTGATTTCCCCCGCCGAGTTCATCCCGCTGGCGGAAGAAAGTGGTTATGTGGTGCCACTGGGTGACTGGGTGTTGCGCACGGCGTGCCGACAGCTCAAGCAATGGTCCGACCTCGGACTGGGTTTGCGCTTGGTGGCGGTCAATGTGTCCGCCGTGCAACTGAGTCGGGGGCGCCTGGTCGAGACGGTCAAAGAAGCGCTGCAGGAAACAGGCATTGCGCCTGACCAGTTGGAGCTCGAAATCACCGAAAGCAGCATCATGCTGGACCGGGAGGCGTCTTTCAAAACACTGGCTGAACTCAAGGCCCTGGGCATCTGCCTGTCGATTGATGATTTCGGCACCGGCTACTCTTCAATGGCCTACCTGCAACAACTGGACGTCCACAAGCTGAAGGTGGACATCGCTTTTGTGCGCGACATGACCACCAACAGTGGCAATGCCTCGATCGTGAAAGCGGTCATCGCACTGGGTCACAGCCTGGGCCTGGAAATCATTGCGGAAGGGGTGGAGACGGTGGACCAGGCGCGTCAGTTGCGCGCCTTGCAATGCGACGTGATGCAGGGGTATCTGATCAGCAAGCCGCTGCCGGTTGACGACATGACCCGTTTCCTGACAACGTTCAGCCCCACGCCGATACCGGTGGATAACCAGGCCTTGTCCACCCTGCTGCTGGTGGATGATGAGGACGGTATCCTGTCCTCGCTCAAGCGGCTGCTGCGGCGCGAAAACTACAACATTCTTACCGCCACCAGCGGCGAAGAAGCCTTGTCCCTGCTGGCCCTGCATCCGGTGGGCGTGATTCTGACCGATCAGCGGATGTCCGGCATGACGGGCACTGAACTCCTCGCGCGTGTCCGCAAGCTGCATCCCAAGGCCATCCGCATGGTGCTCTCCGGCTACACCGGCCTGGAAAGCCTGACCGACGCCATCAACCGAGGCGAAATTTATAAATTCCTCACCAAGCCATGGGACGACCAACATTTGCTTGAAGTCATTCGCGAGGCTTTTCGCCGCTATGCCGAGTCCAGTGGCGAAGGGCCTGAAGCGCGCTGACTGACAGATAAAATTATTTTTATTTCATCCCTTTTCAGGACGCGGCAACACGCTTATTCAATGACCTCATTCGGCACACCGCTCTCCCCTCACGCCACCAAAGTCATGCTGCTGGGCAGCGGCGAACTGGGCAAGGAAGTCATCATCGCCTTGCAGCGCCTGGGTGTGGAAACCATCGCCGTGGACCGCTACGACCACGCGCCCGGCCAGCAAGTCGCCCACCACGCCCGCACCATCACCATGAGCGACCCGACCCAGCTCAAGGCGCTGATCGAGGCCGAGCGGCCACACCTGGTGGTGCCCGAGATCGAGGCCATTGCCACGCCCATGCTGGAACAACTTGAAGCCGCCGGGGTGGTGCGCGTCATCCCCACCGCGCGCGCCGCGCGCCTGACGATGGACCGGGAAGGCATCCGCCGCCTAGCGGCCGAAACGCTGGGCCTGCCGACCAGCCCCTACCAGTTCTGTGATTCACTGACCGAGTTGCAGGCGGCGATTGACGGCGAGGA
>CAJAFJ010000296.1 GCA_903938955.1 uncultured beta proteobacterium
AATGTCGCGGCGCTCGTCGTTGTTGAGCGTCGGCCAGTTGACGGCACCCGGAAGATGGTCTTCAGCGTATTCGCCCTCGCTGCGGGCATCGATCAGGGTGTCAAACTCATGCAGACGGTGGATGAGTTCTGCAGCGGGGATAGGGGTAAGACTCATTTCAATAGCTTCTGTAGTTCAGGCCACACGTTGGCCAATATAAGGGGGTGTGCTTCTTCTTTGGGGTGAATGCGGTCGGCTTGAAACAACGCTAGGCTGTCAGGCCGATCGGCAATGCCTTTGAGCATAAAGGGCACCAGCGCCGCCTTGTGGGTCTTGGCAACGCCGACAAACATGGCAGCAAACTGGGCGGCATAGTCTTTTCCATAGTTTGGTGGTACCTGCATACCCAACAGCAGGACCCGGGCGCCTGTGGCTTGGGCCGATTGCGTCATGTGGGCCAAATTGTCTTGCGTGAGTGACAAGGGCAGACCGCGCAGGGCATCGTTGCCGCCGAGTTCAATAATCACATGCGTGGGCCGGTGCTTGGTCAGCAAGGCGTCCAGGCGCGCACGACCGCCTGAGGTGGTATCGCCACTGATGCTGGCGTTGATGAGGGTCACTGGCCGCTGCTCGGATTTCAGCTTTTTTTCAAGCAAGGCGACCCAGCCGGTGCCTCGTTTAAGGCCATACTCGGCGCTCAGCGAGTCGCCGAGCACGAGGATAATTTTTGCTTTTTCAACCCTCGATTTTTGTCCGGCCGCCGATAAAGCCAGGCCCGGCGATATCCCTGCAAGCGCGGTGATAAAACCTGACGCGATAAAGTGTCTGCGATACAAATGACGTCGATACAAAGAAAGCCCCATGTCTGATTCAATAATTTCTGTCGAGCACGTTTTTAAATCGGTGACTGATTCCACCGGAACGCTTGATATTTTGCGCGATATTGATTTTGTGCTGAACCGCCGGGAAACCGTCTCGATTGTCGGCGCCTCAGGCTCTGGCAAAAGCACACTGCTGTCCATCATCGCAGGTCTTGATACCCCCAGCCGGGGGACGGTTCGCTTGGCGGGGCAGGATATGTTTGCCATGAATGAGGACCAACGGGCACAGTTGCGTGCCCAAAAAGTCGGCTTTGTGTTTCAGAGCTTTCAATTGTTGGGCAACCTGACCGCGCTGGAGAACGTGATGCTGCCGCTGGAACTCTCCGGTCGGCGCGACGCGCGCACGGCGGCCACCGAGATGCTGGCGCGTGTTGGCTTGTCGGCGCGCTTGAGTCATTACCCCAAGGTGTTGAGTGGCGGTGAGCAGCAGCGGGTGGCGTTAGCCCGGGCATTTGTCGTCAAACCTGAGGTTTTGCTGGCCGACGAGCCGACGGGTAGCCTGGACTTTGCCACCGGTGAGAAAGTGATGGAACTCATGTTTGACCTAAACCGTGAGCTGGGCACCACGCTGGTCTTGGTCACGCATGATCGTGCGATTGCGGCCCGCTGTGCCCGCTCCATCACCATTGAGGCTGGGCAGGTGTTGCCGGAGACGGCAACTATTTAAAAAATGGGCGGATAACAGAAGTTCATCACCGGGGTGGTCACTTGATTTCTGCGGGCCTCACAAGCCGCGATAATCACCGCATGTCTTCTACAAAAGTTTTATTCGGCTTTCATGCCGTTGGTGTTCGCCTTAAAACAGCGCCCAAATCCATTATCGAAATCCATTTCGAGCCCACCCGCCGCGATGCCCGCATGCGCCAGTTCATCGACAAAGCCAAAGAGGTGGGTTGCCGCCTGGTGGAGTCAGACGGTATTCGCCTGGCTAAGCTGTGTGGCGGTCACGGTCACCAGGGCGTTGCGGCCCGGGTGCAAGAACTGCCCCAGGTGCATTCACTCGACGAACTGCTGGAAGCCCTGGAGGCCGCGCAGGCCGACAAACCCGTGGCCGAGCGCGAGCAGCCGCTGATTTTGGTGCTGGATGGTGTGACCGATCCGCACAACCTGGGGGCCTGCTTGCGGGTGGCCGATGGCGCGGGTGTGCATGCCGTGATTGCGCCCAAAGACAACGCCGCCGGCATCAATGCCACGGTGGCCAAAGTGGCCAGCGGCGCGGCCGAGACCGTGCCTTACTTCATGGTGACCAATCTGGCGCGTACTTTGAATGAACTCAAAGAACGCAATATCTGGATCATTGGCACCAGTGACGTGGCGACTAAAACCATTTACCAGGCGGACCTCAAAGGCCCGGTGGCTTTGGTGCTGGGTGCCGAAGGGGACGGCATGCGTCAACTCACCGCCAAGACCTGCGATGAGCTGGTCAGCATCCCGATGCGTGGTGCGGTTGAAAGCTTGAACGTTTCGGTGGCCAGCGGCGTGTGCTTGTACGAGGCTGTGCGTCAACGCACCTGATTTAAGCGCGGTCAGCGCTTATTTAAGGGGTATCGGCTGGGTGGCCGGTACCGGCACGGCTGTGATGCTGTTTTTGGGGCTGCCATCAATCAGCTTGTCGGAATACACCAGGTAAACCAGCGCATTTCGCTTGTTGTCGACCATGCGGACCACCCGCACATGCTTGAATAAAAACGACGAACGGGCGTTGAACACCTCTTCCTGTTTGTCGATCTTGCCTTTGAATGCAATCGGCCCGACCTGGCGACACGCCACGGAGGCATCCGAGGTGTCTTCGGCAAATCCCAACGCGCCCTTGTAACCGCCGGTTTTGGCGTGCGACAAATAGCAGGCAACGCCGTCAACCTGCGGGTCATCGAACACATCCACTACCACCTTGTCGTTGGGACTCAACAACTTGAAGGTGGTGCTGACGTCGCCTAAAGTTTCAGCACGGGCAAAGACCGCGCTGGACAGAAGCGCAAGCAGAAGCAGTGTTTTTTTCATGGATTAACTCGGTAAATTTTCGCTTTGTTGAGCAATGGCGCCCAACACTTGTTTGAACGCCCGGTCCAGATCGTCAGACAGCGTAAGAATACGCGGCCAGTCGGCCTCTTCAACGGCGGTTTCCAGCTGCGTGGCAATGTGCGCCATGCGCTCAATGCCGAGATTGCCACACGAGCCCTTGGCCTCATGCGACAGCGCCATGACGGACGATTCGTCACGCACCGCCACGGCGGCATGCAGCTTCTCCAGCAGGCTCAAGGTGGAGGTCTGGAACAGTTCCAATAATTGGGCCAGCACTTGCGGGTCATCGCCAAAATAATCTTCCAGCAACGCAAAATCAATGAGCTGTGGCGGGGGTTCAGGCGGCTCGGCAAAAGGTGTCAGCACCAGGGCGACGGTGTCAGCGGGTGGTCCGGCCACCCAGCGTGACAGCGCAGCAGCGAGCAGTTCCGCTGAAATTGGTTTGCTGATGTAGTCATCCATACCAGCCGCCAAGCAGCGTTCGCGGTCGCCCTGCATGGCGTTGGCGGTCATGGCGATGATCGGAATGCGGTTAGCGCCGGACTGTTCCGCCTTGCGAATGGCCGCGGTAGCTTCAAACCCATCCATCACCGGCATCTGGCAATCCATCAAAATGACGGCGTACCTCTCGGCCTGGGCGGCATCCACCGCTTGCTGACCGTTGTTGACAATGTGCAGCGTGTAGCCCAGCTTTTGGATCTGTACTTGCGCGACTTTTTGGTTGACGAGGTTGTCCTCGGCCAACAGGATCAGCGGCTTGTTGTCTGCAGACTCGTGCAGGTCCAGGCGGGGCGTCGGCATCGGTTGAACCGCCTCTGCTCTGAAGCTGAGCCGGTCATCAACCGGGTGGTTGACCAGGTTGTCAAACAGCTGGGATTGGCGCACCGGCTTGACCAGGCAGCTGGCGAAACCGGCCTGGAGGGCACGCTCAAACAGATCGCGTTCACGGTAAGCGGTCAACAACACCAGACGGGTTTGATCGAAAAGGGGTTCGTCGCGCAAGGCTTGGGCCAGCCCGATGCCGTCCATGCCAGGCATCACAAAATCGATCAAGGCCACGTCGTAAGGCTGACCGATTTCGGCCGCGTCGCGTATCAGTTTGAGGGCTTCCTCCGCGTTGCTGGCGCCGTCATTGGCCATGCCCCAGGACGCCAGGTAACGGTGGATGATTTTGCGATCATTGGAATGGTCGTCCACCACCAACACGCGCAACTGACGCGCAGAGCGTACCGGCAGCGCCATCTGAGGTTGGCTTGATTCGGCACACGCGACCAGCGGCAGCGTAAACCAGAAGGTCGAGCCCTTGCCCTCTTCACTGATGACGCCAATCTCGCCCCCCATCAGCTCCACCAGGCGCTTGCTGATCGCCAGGCCCAGTCCGGTACCGCCATATTTACGTGTGGTCGAGCTGTCGGCCTGGGTAAATGACTGGAACAAGCGGGCCTGAACGGCGGGAGGAATGCCAATGCCGGTATCACGAATCTCAAACCGGACCAGGGGACGGGTGCCGTCGCGTTCTTGCTGGACCGATAGCTCAACGGTGCCGTTGCTGGTGAATTTAACGGCGTTGCCAATCAGGTTGAGCAGCACCTGGCGCAAGCGGGTCGGGTCGCCGCGCAAGCAGGTGGGCAAGGCGGGGTCGACAAAGCTCATCAAGGAAAGCTTTTTATCGCGTGCCCGGGACAACAACAGATCGACCGTACCCTCCACCACATGGGTAGGTGAGAAGTCGGTGATGTCAATATCGAGCTTGCCGGCTTCGATTTTTGAGAAGTCAAGAATGTCGTTGATGATGGTCAGCAGCGCATTGGCCGAGTCGCGCACGATGCCGGTGAACTCGCGCTGTTCGTCATCCTGTTGCGTGTCCAACAACAGATCGGTCATGCCGATGATGCCGTTCATAGGCGTGCGGATCTCATGGCTCATGGTCGAGAGAAACTCTGACTTGAGACGTGAATTTTCCAGCGCCTGGTCGCGGGCATGGCGCAACGCCTCTTCGGCTTCCTTACGTGGGCCGATGTCGGACAGCAGGCCAATGAAATGGTTTTGCTTGCCCTGATCGTCATGCACCGGCGAGTAATGCAGTTCGGCCAGATAAGGCGAGCCGTCTTTGCGACGGTAATTGATCTCCATGCTGAAACCGGTGCCAGCCGCCAGCGCCTGCGTGAATTGCGCCATCTGTTCGGGATCAGTCTCCGGGCCGCGCAGAATGCCGGTGCGCTGACCGACGGCATCGTCACGGCTGAAGCCCGTGATCCGACTGAAACCGGCATTCACATATTGAATCGTGGGGCCGAGGCCGTGCGGATCAGCATCCGTGATGAGAATGCCCTGTTCGGTCTCTTGAATGGCTGTTTCAACCAGTTTCAGCCGTGTGCGGGTGCGCACCGCTTCGGAAATGTCGCGCTTGATGGCGATGAAATGCGAAATCTCGCCCGCTTCAACAATCGGGGTGATCGTCATCTGTTCCGGGTAAATGCTGCCGTCCTTGCGCCGGTTGTTCAGCTCACCTTCCCATGGCTTGCCTTCCAGTACGGTCTCCCAGATGGCGCGGTAGAACGCCGCGTCATGCAAACCCGAGTTGAGCAGGCTGGTTTGTTGACCCGCCACCTCGTCAGCGGTGTAGCCCGTGGACGCGCAAAACGCCGGATTGACATACTCAATCACCCCGTTGCGGTCTGTGATCACAATCATGTTCGCCGCCGCATCCAGCGCGGCCTGC
>CAJAFJ010000297.1 GCA_903938955.1 uncultured beta proteobacterium
AGCACCTGGCCCGCGGTGCCGTTGCCCGCACCAATGCCGATGGTGGCGCAGTGCAGCAACTCGGCGGTCAACTCGGCCGACAGGGCGGCGGGCACCATCTCCAACACCAGCAGACTTGCGCCCGCATCCTGCAAGGCGTGCGCCTGTTGCTTGAGCAGGGCGGCCGCTTCGGTGCTCTTGCCTTGCACCCGGTAGCCGCCCAGCGCGTGAACGGTTTGTGGCGTCAGGCCCAGATGGGCGCACACGGGGATGCCGCGCTCCACCAGAAACTGCACGGTGTCGGTGGTCCAGCCACCACCTTCAATCTTGACCATGTGGGCCCCGGCCTGCATCATCAGCGCCGCGCTGCGCAATGCTTGCTCTTTGGATTCGTGGTACGCGCCGTAGGGCAGGTCACCAATCAGCCAGGCCGCGCCTTGGGCACGGCGCAGTCCGCGCGCCACACTTTTCATGTGGTAACACATGGTGTCCATCGACACGCCCACTGTGCTGCTCAAGCCTTGGCACACCATGCCGAGCGAGTCGCCGACCAAAATGCACTCTACGCCCGCCGCATCGGCGACGGCGGCAAAGGTGGCATCGTAGGCGGTCAGCATGGTGATTTTTTCACCGCGTGCGTGCAGCTCATGCAGCCGCGGCAGGCTCATGGGTTTGCGCGCCAAGGCTGTGGTGTGGGCGGGCAGGGTGCCGTAAGGGGTGACAGATTCGGGGGTAAGCGTTGGGGTCATCATGGTCGTGGTCGATTGACGAGTCATTAAGTGGCGCCAGTCTAGTCGATCCGGCTATGCTTGTAGCCCATGCAAACGATGATTGATTTCACCTCGACCGGTGCCAATGGCACGGCGGCTCCCTTGCGCTGCGCCTTTGGCCCCCCTGGCCAGACGCTGGTTGCACACACCCCGGCGCAAGTGCGCCCGCTGCTGGAGGCTGTTCATGCCTTGGCGCAGCAGGGCCGCTGGTGTGTGGGCTACCTGCGCTACGAGGCCGGGGCCGCCTTTGATGCCGCGCTGACCGTGCATCCGGCAGACGGCCCGCTGGCCTGGTTTGGCGTGCATGAGGCGCCGCTGGCCTGGCCGGAGGCCGACGCGGGCGCTGAAGCTGCTGGCACAGGCCACGCGTTGGCGCACTGGCAAGAAGGCCTGACGCGCTCCGCGTTTGACCAGGGCATGGCCGACATCCACCGCGCCATTGCTGCGGGTGAGCTGTACCAGCTTAACTACACGGCGCCACTGCACGCCGCCTTGCCGGGTGCACCGCGCGACCTGTTCATGGCGCTGCGCCGGGCGCAGCCGGGCGGTTATGCGGCCTTCATCGATACCGGGGACGAGCAGGTGCTGTCGGTCTCACCCGAGCTGTTTTTTGACTGGGATGGCGAGCACATCCTGACGCGCCCCATGAAAGGCACGGCACCGCGCGGCGCTACACCCGAGGCCGATGCGGCGCTAGCCGCCCAGTTGCTGGCGTCGCCCAAGGAGCGCGCCGAGAACGTGATGATCGTGGACCTGATTCGCAACGACCTGTCCCGCGTGGCCCAGCCTTTTTCGGTGACCGTGCCGCAGTTGTTCCGGCTGGAGCCGCTGCCCAGCGTGTGGCAGATGACGTCGGACGTGGTGGCGCGCACCCGCGCTGGCACCACGCTGGCGGATGTGTTTGCAGCGCTGTTTCCGTGTGGCTCCATCACCGGCGCGCCCAAGGTCAGCGCCATGCAGATGATCAAAAAACTGGAGCCCGGCCCGCGCGGGGTGTACTGCGGCGCGGTCGGCGTGGTGCGGCCCGGTGGCGCGGCCACCTTTAATGTGGCGATTCGTACCGTCACGGTGCAGGGTGGTCAGGCCCGCTGTGGCATTGGCAGCGGCATCACGGCCGATGCGACGGCGGACGGCGAGTGGCAGGAGTGGCGCCACAAGCGCGCTTTTTTAGAACGCGCCAGCGAGCCGTTTGAGTTGCTGGAGACGCTGGCGCTGCAAGACGGCGCCCTGCGCAACGCGGCCGAGCATCTGGCGCGGCTGGCCCGTGCGGCGGCGCATTTTGCTTATCCCTGCGATCTGTCGCAGGTCGAGGCCTGCCTGGCACAACTAGTTACGACACATCCACAGGGCTTGTGGCGAATCCGTTTGCGCCTGAATGCTCGTGGGCAGGCGCAGGCCGAGGCCTTTGCGCTGGAGGCGTCCCCCGCGCAGGTTCAGCTGACGCTGGCCGCGACGGCGTTTGAGGAGGCAGGCAGTGAGTTTGTGCGCTTCAAGACCACGCGCCGCGCCCATTACGACGCCTTTGCGCCCCACGTGCCCGGCGTGTTTGACACCCTGTTATGGAACCCGCAGGGCGAGCTGACCGAATGCACGCGCGGCAACGTCGCCGTGCAACTGGACGGGCAATGGGTCACGCCACCACTGTCGTGCGGCTTGCTGGACGGCATTGGCCGCGCCCGCTATCTGCGGGAAGGGCGGCTGGTGGAGGCCGTGGTGCGGCGGGAAGACTTGCCGCGTGCCACCGGTCTGGCCTTTGTCAACAGCCTGCGCGGCTGGATCACGGCCGTGCTGGTGAGCCATTAACCCAAAAAGCTAACTCAACACTCATCCGTTCCATGCCCTGGTGCCGCCTGCGTGGGTACATGGTGGCGCAAGCCTACTTGTGTGTTGTGCTCATCCACAAACACCAGTTGGGGCTCGTGCGTGGCCACTTGGTCTTCCTGCACTTGAGCGAATGACGCAATGATGATCAGGTCACCCACGCTGGCGCGGCGTGCGGCTGAGCCGTTGACCGAAATCATGCCCGAGCCACGCTCGCCTTTGATGGCGTAGGTGATAAAGCGTTCGCCGTTGTTGATGTTCCAGATGTGGACTTGTTCATTCTCACAAATATTGGCAGCGTCGAGCAAGTTTTCATCGATGGCGCAAGAGCCTTCGTAATGCAGTTCGCACTGGGTGACGGCGACGCGGTGGATTTTGGATTTAAGCAGGGTACGGAGCATGGTGTAAGGCCTTTTTTCAGGTCAATAAGTCAATAAAAAATCGGATCATGGCACCAAAACGGTGGGCACGGCCACGGGGGCCAGGTTCGGGTAATCGCGGCTGAAATGCAGGCCCCGGCTCTCATGGCGGGCTTGGGCGCTGCGCACAATCAGGTCGGCTACCTGCACCAGGTTGCGCAGTTCCAGCAGGTCACGCGTGACATGAAAGTGCGCGTAATACTCCTGGATTTCGTCTTGCAGCAGGGCGATGCGGTGGGCGGCGCGCTCCAGCCGTTTGTTGGTGCGCACGATGCCCACGTAGTCCCACATGAAGCGGCGCAGCTCGTCCCAGTTGTGCGAAATAACCACCGCTTCATCGGCATCCCCGACCTGGCTGTCATCCCAGTGTGGCAGGTCGGGCGTGGGGCTGGGCGGGGTCTGGTCAATGGCCTTGGCGGTGGCTTGGGCCAACACCATGCACTCCACCAGCGAGTTGCTGGCCAGCCGATTGGCGCCGTGCAGGCCGCTGCATGCGGTCTCGCCGATGGCGTACAGGCCGCCCAGGTCGGTGCGGCCTTCCAGGTCCGCCAGCACACCGCCGCAGGTGTAGTGCGCGGCCGGCACCACGGGGATGGGTTGTTTGGAAATATCGATGCCCAGTTCTAGGCAACGGGCGTAAATATTGGGAAAGTGCTCGGTCAGAAAGCTCAGCGGCTGGTGCGAAGCGGCGGCAGAGATCCTTGGGAGCGCGAAATCCTCGCTGCTAGCTCCGTTCCGCCTTTCAAGATTTGGAGCCGGCGCGACGCACGTCGTATCGAAGAGCCCTTACCCGTGGACATAAATCAG
>CAJAFJ010000298.1 GCA_903938955.1 uncultured beta proteobacterium
AAAATACACCAGCTTCATCAAAGAATTTCTGGCGCCGCGTTATGCCGAATTTATTGGCAAGGAAATCCAGACCGCTTATCTGGAAAGCTACAGCGAATATGGTCAGAACATTTTTGACCGCTACGTCGTTTATGCCGACTACTGGATTCAAGACAACGAGTACCGCGACAGTGACACCGGCGAGGTGTTTGACCGAGGGTCCCTGAATGCCGAACTGGAAAAAATAGAAAAACCCGCAGGCATTGCCAACCCGAAGGATTTCCGCAACGAGATCGTCAACTTTGTGTTGCGTGCGCGTGCCAACAACCAGGGTAAAAACCCGGTGTGGACCAGTTACGAAAAGTTGCGTCTGGTGATCGAGAAGAAGATGTTCTCCAACACCGAGGAGTTGTTGCCCGTGATCAGCTTCAACGCCAAGGCCAGCGCCGATGAAGCCAAGAAACACGAAGACTTTGTGACACGCATGGTGAACAAAGGCTACACCGCCAAACAGGTGCGCCTGCTATGCGAATGGTATTTACGCGTGAGAAAGAGTTCATAACGGGATGACCTGGAAGGAATTGCATGACGCTGCACATCGTCGACCGCCGTCTGGCGGGCAAGAACAAGTCCATCGGCAACCGGGAACGGTTTTTAAACCGTCACAAGGAGCAGATTCGCGAAGCCGTGCGAAAAGCAGTGGCAGGACGCAGCATTCGGGACATTGAGCAGGCCGAAAACGTCACAATTCCCAAGAAAGACATCAGTGAACCGGTGTTCCACCACGGGCAGGGCGGGGTGCGCGACACCGTGCATCCTGGCAATGTGGACCACCTGCGCGGCGACCGCATCCGGCGTCCCACCGGGGGTGCGGGCGGCGGCAAAGGCCAGGCCAGTGATTCTGGCGAGGGGGAAGATGATTTTGTGTTCACCCTCAGCAAAGAAGAATTCATGCAGGTTTTTTTCGAAGACCTGGCCTTGCCCCACCTGCTGCGCAGCCAGATTGGCGAAACACCTGAATGGAAAACCCACCGCGCGGGCTATACGCGCGATGGCACGCCCAGCAACCTGAGCGTCATCCGCTCCATGCGGGGGGCCTTGGGTCGGCGTTTGGCCCTGGGCGCGGGGGCGCGGCGTGAACTCAAGTTAATGCAGTTGCACCTGGCTGAACTGGAGCGCAAACCGTTTGGGTCGGCGCTTGAAATTCGCGACCTGAGACTGGCCATTGACGCCATAGAGCGGCACCTTAAAGGCATCCCGTTTTTGGACCCACTGGACTTGCGTTTTCGCGGGCGCGTCAAAACCCCGGTGCCCACCTCCAAGGCCGTGATGTTTTGCCTGATGGATGTGTCAGGCTCAATGGACGAGGCGCGCAAAAGCCTGTCCAAACAGTTTTTCATCCTGCTCTACCTGTTTCTGACCCGCCACTACGAGAAGATCGACATGGTCTTTATTCGCCACCACACCCAGGCGCAAGAGGTCAGCGAGGACGACTTTTTTCATGCCACGGAAAGTGGTGGCACCGTGGTCAGCAGCGCGCTGGAGCTGATGCACAAAATAGTCCTGCAGCGTTACTCTCCCACCGAATGGAACATTTATGGTGCCCAGGCCAGCGATGGCGACAACTACAGCAGTGACAGCGGCCATTGCCGTGAACTGCTGGCTGAAAAATTGCTGCCCTTGTGTCGCTATTTTGCCTATGTTCAAGTCGCGCAAGAAGAACAAAACCTCTGGGATGAATACACCCAGTTGGCGCAAGACCATGGCAACTTTGCCATGCGCAAGGTCACCGAGCCACCCCAAATCTATCCCGTGTTCCGCGACCTGTTCAAAAAGGAAGGAGAAACCACATGAACGCCCCGCTCGCACCATCCGGCACCAAACTGCCAGAAGAGCACCGGCATATCGACCAGCCCGCCAACATGCCTCTGGGGCTTGACCGGCGCGTACGCCTGATGTTGCAGGAACCGTTACCAGCGCCACCGCGTGCCAGTGAACCCTTGCCAGCGCAAAGCGACTGGACGTTTGAGATGATCGAGCTCTACCACGAGGTGATTCACCAGACGGCCCAACGCTTCGGGCTCGACACCTACCCGAACCAGCTGGAGATCATCACCGCCGAGCAGATGATGGACGCCTATGCCAGTGTGGGCATGCCCATCAACTACCGGCACTGGAGCTACGGCAAGGAATTTATTGCCAACGACAAACGCTACCGGCGCGGCCAAATGGGGCTCGCCTACGAAATTGTCATCAACTCCAACCCCTGCATCAGTTACCTGATGGAAGAGAACTCGACCGCCATGCAGGCTCTGGTAATTGCCCACGCGGCCTATGGGCACAACAGCTTCTTCAAGGGCAACTATTTGTTTCGCATGTGGACCGATGCCTCGTCCATCATTGACTACCTGGTGTTTGCGCGGCACTACATCAGCGAATGCGAGGAGCGCTATGGACTGGAAACGGTCGAGACCTTTCTGGACTCCTGCCATGCGCTGGCCAACTATGGAGTGGACCGGTATCGGCGCCCCAGCAAGAAAAGTCTGACACAAGAGATCAGCGATCGCAAAGCCCGCGAAGCCTATGCCCAGCAGCAGGTCAACGACCTGTGGCGCACCGTCCCCAGAAAAGACGAGCGCGTTGAAGATGCGCCCGAGAACCAGCGTTTCCCGCGGGAGCCGCAGGAGAACTTGCTGTACTTTATTGAAAAACACTCCCCCCTGCTGGAGCCCTGGCAACGCGAAGTGGTACGACTGGTGCGCAAAATCGCCCAGTACTTTTATCCGCAACGGCAAACCCAGGTCATGAACGAAGGCTGGGCCACGTTCTGGCACCACAAACTGCTCAACACCCTGTATGAGGACGGCCACCTGACCGATGGCGCCATGCTGGAGTGGTTGAGCTCGCACACCAACGTGATCTACCAGCCACCGGTGGGACATCGCGCCTACAGCGGCATCAACCCGTATGCGCTGGGTTTCGCCATGTACACCGACATCAAGCGCATTTGCGAGGCCCCGACTGACGAAGACCGCCACTGGTTTCCCG
>CAJAFJ010000299.1 GCA_903938955.1 uncultured beta proteobacterium
GACCACATCCGCGCCACTGCGTTTTTGGTCAGCGATGGTGTGGTGCCCTCCAACGAGGGTCGCGGCTATGTGCAGCGGCGCATCGTCCGCCGCGCCATCCGCCACGGCTACAAGCTGGGCCAAAAAACACCGTTCTTTCACAAACTGGTGCCCGATTTGGTCTCCCTCATGGGCGCGGCCTATCCCAGCTTGGCCCAGCAGGCCGAGCGCATCACCGCGATTTTGAAAACCGAGGAAGAACGGTTTTTCGAAACCCTGGAAATTGGCATGCACATCTTGGACGAGGCATTGGCCAATGGCGTGCAAGTCTTGCCCGGTGAAGTTGCATTCAAGTTGCATGACACCTATGGATTTCCGCTGGACCTGACCAACGATGTGTGCCGTGAGCGTTCCTTGCAAGTTGATGAGGCCGGTTTTCACGCCGCCATGGACCGGCAAAAAAACCAAGCCCGCGCGGCAGGCAAGTTCAAGATGGACAAGGCGCTGGACTACAGCGGCGCCCCCACCGCGTTTGTGGGCTACGACAGCCTGCAAGCGCAAGCCAAAATTTTGGCGCTGTACCACGACGGTGTGTCGGTGGCAGCCCTGAACCATGGCCAAAACGGCGTGGTGGTGTTGGACAACAGCCCTTTTTACGCTGAAAGCGGCGGCCAAGTGGGCGACGCGGGCGAACTGGTCAGCGGCTCGGCTCGCTTTGAGGTGGGCGACACCCAAAAAATCAAGGCCGATGTGTTTGGCCACCACGGCACGCTGACCCAAGGCACGATCAATGTGGGTGACAGCCTGAGCGCCACCGTGCGCTCAGCCGTGCGTGCGGCCACGGTGCGCAACCACAGCGCCACCCATTTGATGCACAAGGCTTTGCGCGAGGTGCTGGGCGAGCATGTGCAGCAAAAAGGTTCGCTGGTCAACGACGAGCGCACCCGCTTTGACTTTGCCCACAACGCTCCCGTGACGGATGCGCAAATCGCCGACATCGAAGCACGGGTGAACCTTGAAATTTTGGCCAATGCCGCCACCCAAGCGCGGGTGATGGACATCGAGTCGGCGCAAAAAACCGGTGCCATGATGCTGTTTGGCGAGAAATACGGCGAGTCGGTGCGGGTGCTCGACATCGGTACCAGCCGCGAGTTGTGCGGCGGCACCCATGTGCAGCGCACGGGTGACATTGGCTTGTTCAAAGTGGTGTCCGAGAGCGGCGTGGCCGCTGGTGTGCGCCGCATCGAGGCGGTCACCGGTGCCAATGCCTTGGCCTATGTGCAAGGTTTAGAGCGCACCGTGCACGAGGCTGCAGGCAGCTTGCGCGCGCCCACGGCCGAGTTGAACCAACGCATCCACCAAGTGCTCGACCAGGTCAAAGGGCTGGAGAAAGAACTTGCCACCCTCAAAGGCAAGCTGGCCTCTTCGCAGGGCGATGAGTTGAGCGGCCAGGCCACGGATGTCAAAGGTGTCAAGCTCTTGGCGGCGCGCTTGAACGGGGCCGATGCCAAAGCCTTGCGCGA
>CAJAFJ010000300.1 GCA_903938955.1 uncultured beta proteobacterium
GGGCTGCAAGACGAAAGGGGAATGCCATAGCGCAGACAAGGCGGCTTGGCGAAACCCACTATTTTAAAGGCTGGGCTGTCGTTATCATCCACTTGGGATCGTTCACTGTTTGTCGCCAATAAATCACATGCTTTATCAAATATTCTCTTTGCTGCTTGAAGTTGTCGTCGGTGTGCTCAGTGGCGCCTGCCTGTTGCGCCTGTACATGCAGTACCAGCGGATTCCGATGTCGGCGCGTTCAGGCAACCCGCTAGGGCGCTTTGTGTTTGCCCTGACCGACTGGATTGTGTTGCCGCTTCGGCGCGTGCTACCTTCCATTGGTGCGCTCGATACAGCCAGTTTGACGGCGGCTTTTTTGCTGCAATTGGCCCAGTTTGCCGTGTTGTGGCTGGTTGCTGGCGGGGCAGGGGGTTTGTTTGCCGTGCCTGTGCTGGCCGCGTTTGGTTTGGCCCGCATGGCGATCTCGGGCCTGACCGGTGCGGTGATTGTTTACGCCGTGTTGTCCTGGGTGTCAACTCAGTCTGTCATGGCAGACGTGCTTGAACGCCTGGTGGCCCCGCTGCTGATGCCGATTCGCCGGGTGCTGCCGCTAGTCGGTGGCATTGACCTGTCGCCCTTGGCCCTGTTGGTGATCTTGCAGATCGCCGCCATCGTGCTGGGCGGTCTGCAAGCCTCGGTTCTATTGATGGGTTAAAGGGGAATCAGCCCACCGCGTCGGCACTTTGCCGGGTCAACATGGCCAAGGTGTTGGCAAGGGTGCTGCGCAACTCACGGCGGTCACAAATCAAATCGATGGCACCCTTGGTTTGCAGGAACTCAGAGCGCTGAAATCCCTCTGGCAGCGTGACACGCACGGTGGACTCAATCACCCGTGGACCGGCAAATCCAATCAAGGCCTTTGGCTCGGCAATTACCACGTCACCAATGAAGGCAAAACCCGCACTGACACCCCCCATGGTGGGGTCGGTCAGCACGCTGATGTAGGGCAGGCCTTTTTTGGCCAGGCGAGTCAAAGAGGCATTGGTTTTAGCCATTTGCATCAAACTCAGCAGCCCCTCTTGCATGCGTGCGCCACCCGTGGCGGTAAAACACACAAACGGCACTTTTTGTTCAATGGCGGTGTGCACCCCGCGCACAAAACGCTCGCCCACCACCGAGCCCATGCTGCCGCCCATGAATTCAAACTCGAAGCAGGCGGCGACAAGGGCCACGCCGTGCACCGAGCCGCCCATCACGATCAGTGCGTCTGTCTCGCCGGTGTTCTCTAGCGCTTCTTTCAAGCGCTCGGTGTATTTGCGGCTGTCTTTAAATTTGAGCGCGTCCACCGGCAAAATTTCTTGCCCGATCTCGAACCGGCCTTCGTCGTCCAAAAAGGTGTTCAGGCGGGCGCGGGCGCCGATGCGGTGGTGGTGGCTGCAGGTGGGGCAGACGTTCTGGTTTTGCTCCAGATCGGCCTTGTAGAGCACGGTCTCGCAGCTCGGGCATTTGATCCACAGGCCTTCAGGCACCGAGCGGCGGTCTGCCGGGTCGGAGGGCTGAATTTTTGGGGGCAGCAGTTTTTCAAGCCAGCTCATGGATTACCTCTTGGGGTTGAAGTGGGGTTGAATGGTACAGAGGTGCGCAAGTGCAGCACCGGTTCAGGAATCCATGGCCACGCGCACGCCATGCAAAAAGGCCTGGGCGACGCCAGCTACCTCGGCGCGCGGTGCGTGTTCGATCAACTGGATGATTTTGCTGCCAATCACCACCGCGTCGGCCACCTGGGCAATGGTTTTGGCGGTGGCGCCGTCGCGGATGCCAAAACCCACACCCACGGGCGTTTGGATGTGCGCCCGGATGCGCGGCAGCATGGCGGCCACGGCGTCGGTATCCAACGTGCCCGCGCCTGTGACGCCCTTGAGCGAGACGTAATAGACATAGCCCGAGGCCACGCGCGCCACCTGCGCCATGCGCTCGTCGGTGCTGGTGGGGGCCAGCAGAAAAATCAGGTCCATCTGGTGCGCGCGCAAATCGGCGGCAAACACTTCGCATTCTTCGGGCGGGTAGTCCACGATCAGCACGCCGTCCACGCCGGCCTGTGAGGCGTCGTGCACAAAGGCGCTGGAGACGCCACTCGCGGCGTGCTTTTGGTCGTAGCGTTCCACCGGGTTGGCGTAGCCCATCAGCACCACCGGGGTTTGCTGGTTGGTCTGGCGAAATTCGCGCACCATGGCCAACACTTGCGTCAGACCAATGCCGTAAGACAGCGCCAGGTCCCCGGCTTTTTGGATCACCGGGCCGTCAGCGCTGGGGTCAGAAAAAGGAACGCCGAGTTCAATCACGTCCGCGCCGCCCGCCACCATGGCGTGCATCAGCTCGGGCGTAACGTCGGCGTAGGGGTAGCCCGCAGTGACGAACGGAATCAGCGCCTTGCGGCCAGAAGCCTTGAGCGCGGCAAAGGTCGCGTCAATGCGGCTCATGCTGCTGCTCCCGCTTTAACCATCATGATCGGCTGCTCGCCGCCTTTGACGCCCTGGCCCTGGCAGCTAGGGCGGCAATAAAAGTCGCCGTTGCTCAGGTCGGCCACGGTGCCAATGTCCTTGTCGCCGCGACCAGACAGGTTGACCAGAATCGACTGGTCGGTGCGCATGGTTTTCGCCAGCTTCATGGCGTAGGCCACGGCGTGGCTGGATTCCAGCGCGGGGATGATGCCTTCGGTGCGGCACAGGTAATGAAAAGCGGCCAGCGCTTCTTTGTCGGTAATGCCGACGTACTGGGCGCGGCCAATGTCGCTCAAAAACGCATGCTCAGGTCCCACGCCGGGGTAGTCCAGGCCGGCGCTGATGCTGTGCGTCTCTGTCACCTGGCCGTTGTCGTCTTGCAGCACGTAGGTGCGGTTGCCGTGCAAAACGCCTGCGCTGCCGCGTTGGATGGACGCCGAGTGCTTGCCGCTGTCCAGGCCTTCGCCTGCGGCTTCCACACCAATGAGCTGGGTGTTCTCAAATGGAATGTAGGGGTGAAAAATGCCCATGGCGTTGCTGCCCCCACCCACGCAGGCGATTACCGCGTCGGGCTGGGTGCTGGCCGCGTGTTGGCGGGCCAGCATCTCCGGCATTTGCGCGATGCATTCGGTGCCGATGATGCTCTGGAAGTCGCGCACCATCATGGGGTAGGGATGCGGCCCGGCTACCGTGCCGATGATGTAGAAGGTGTTGTCTACGTTGGCGACCCAGTCGCGCATGGCCTCGTTCAGTGCGTCTTTGAGCGTCTTGCTGCCGCTCTCTACCGGCACCAC
>CAJAFJ010000301.1 GCA_903938955.1 uncultured beta proteobacterium
AGATCATTGCCAAAGAGCGTCCCGATGCGATTCTGCCCACCATGGGCGGACAAACCGCGTTGAATTGCGCGCTTGATTTGTGGCACCACGGCGTGCTGGAAAAGTACAAGGTTGAACTGATTGGCGCCAGCCCTGAGGCGATCGATAAGGCTGAAGACCGTCTGAAGTTCAAGGACGCCATGACCAAAATTGGTCTGGGGTCGGCCCGCTCGGGTATCGCTCATTCAATGGACGAAGCCTGGACTGTGCAGAAAACGCTGGGTTTTCCCACCGTGATTCGTCCCAGCTTTACGCTGGGTGGTACCGGCGGCGGCATTGCCTACAACTCGGAAGAGTTTGAGGTGATCTGCAAGCGCGGTCTGGAAGCCTCGCCTACCAATGAGCTGCTGATTGAAGAGTCACTGCTGGGTTGGAAAGAATACGAGATGGAAGTCGTGCGCGACAAAGCGGACAACTGCATCATCGTCTGCTCCATCGAGAATCTGGACCCCATGGGCGTGCATACCGGTGACTCCATCACCGTGGCCCCGGCCCAAACGCTGACCGACAAGGAATACCAGATTCTGCGCGACGCCTCACTGGCCGTGCTGCGTGAAATTGGTGTTGAAACCGGCGGCTCCAACGTGCAGTTCTCCATCAACCCGGATGACGGGCGCATGGTGGTGATCGAGATGAATCCGCGCGTGTCGCGCTCCTCGGCGCTGGCCTCCAAAGCCACGGGTTTCCCGATTGCCAAGGTAGCTGCCAAATTGGCAGTGGGTTTCACGCTGGACGAGCTGCGTAACGACATCACGGGCGGCGCAACCCCCGCGAGTTTCGAGCCCAGCATCGACTACGTGGTCACCAAAATCCCCCGTTTTGCGTTTGAGAAATTCCCAACCGCCGACAGTCGCCTGACGACGCAAATGAAATCGGTGGGCGAAGTGATGGCCATGGGCCGCACCTTCCAGGAGTCGTTCCAGAAAGCCTTGCGCGGACTTGAAGTCGGCGTCGATGGCATGAACGAGAAAACCCAGGACCGTGAAGTGCTGGAAAAAGAGCTGGGCGAGCCCGGCCCTGAGCGCATTTGGTATGTCGGCGATGCTTTTGCCGCCGGCTGGAGCGTGGAAGAGGTGTTTGCACTGACCAAAATTGACCGCTGGTTTTTGGTGCAGATCGAGCAGATCGTCAAGATTGAGCTGGAGTTGGAAACCACCACGCTGGACGCGATTGATGCACCGACCTTGCGTGCGCTCAAGCAAAAAGGCTTCTCCGACCGTCGTCTGGCCCGCCAGTTGAAAACCACTGACACCGCCATTCGTGAAAAACGAATTGCCTTGGGTGTGCGTCCGGTTTACAAGCGTGTGGACACTTGCGCAGCCGAGTTTGCGACCAACACTGCCTACCTGTATTCGACCTACGAGGCCGAAGGTGCCGAGTGCGAAGCGGCACCGACGGACAAAAAGAAGATCATGGTGCTGGGCGGCGGACCGAACCGCATCGGCCAGGGTATCGAGTTTGACTACTGCTGTGTGCATGCCGCCTTGGCGATGCGTGAAGATGGCTATGAAACCATCATGGTCAACTGCAATCCCGAGACCGTTTCGACCGACTACGACACTTCTGACCGCCTGTATTTTGAGTCACTGACACTGGAAGACGTGCTGGAAATCGTGGACAAGGAGAAGCCGTTTGGCGTCATCGTCCAGTACGGTGGCCAGACGCCTTTGAAATTGGCGCTCGATCTGGAAGCCAACGGCGTACCCATCATCGGCACCTCGCCGGACATGATTGACGCCGCTGAAGACCGTGAACGTTTCCAGAAATTGTTGCATGAGCTGGGCCTGCGCCAGCCGCCCAACGCCACGGCCCGTACCGAGCCTGAAGCGCTCGAAAAAGCCGCCGCCCTGGGCTACCCCCTGGTGGTGCGTCCCAGCTACGTGCTGGGTGGTCGTGCCATGGAAATCGTGCACGAGCAGCGCGACCTGGAGCGCTACATGCGCGAAGCCGTCAAGGTCAGCCATGATTCGCCGGTGTTGCTTGACCGTTTCTTGAACGATGCGATTGAATGCGATGTGGATTGCATTCGGGACGCGGGCAGCAACGGCGTAGCCGGTGCGACCTTCATTGGTGGTGTGATGGAGCACATTGAGCAAGCGGGCGTGCACAGCGGCGATTCAGCCTGCTCTTTGCCGCCTTACAGCCTGAGTGCTGAAACGGTGACCGAGATCAAGCGTCAGACGGCGGCGATGGCCCAGGCTCTGAATGTGGTGGGCCTGATGAATGTGCAGTTTGCCATTCAGAATATCGATGGCAAAGATGTGATCTTTGTGCTCGAAGTGAATCCGCGTGCCTCGCGCACCGTGCCCTTTGTGTCCAAAGCCACCGGCATTCAACTCGCCAAGGTGGCGGCTCGCTGTATGGTGGGTCAGTCGCTGGCATCGCAAGGCATTGGCCGCGAAGTCACGCCGCCTTATTTCAGCGTGAAAGAAGCCGTTTTCCCGTTCGTCAAGTTCCCCGGTGTGGACACGATTCTCGGCCCCGAGATGAAATCCACCGGTGAAGTGATGGGTGTGGGTAAGACCTTTGGTGAAGCCTTTGTGAAATCACAAATGGGCGCCGGTACCAAGTTGCCCAAACCGTTCACGGCCACCGGCGAGTCGACTGGCAAGGTGTTTATCTCGGTTAAAAACAACGACAAGCCGCGTGCCATTGAAGTGGCGCGTGCGTTGACGGCCATGGGCTTTGTGGTCTCTGCCACCAAAGGAACAGCAGCGTCGATGAATGCCGCAGGTGTGCCTTGTGCGGTGGTGAATAAGGTCACTGAAGGTCGTCCGCACATTGTGGACATGCTCAAGAACAACGAGATTTCACTGGTGATCAACACCGTGGAAGAGCGCCGTAACGCGATTGCTGACTCACGTCAGATTCGCACCTCGGCCTTGTTGGCGCGGGTCACCACCTTCACAACCATCGCTGGCGCCGAGGCCGCAGTGCAGGGCATGCCGCACATGGATCATCTGGACGTTATTTCCATTCAGGAAATGCACGCTCAGTTGGCTGCTGTTTGATGGCGGGCTGACATTCACGGCATAATCAAACTTGATTAGTTGAACAAGATACCGCCGATCGGCAACGTTCGGCGGTATCTTTTTTCATAGGCCGTTGTTGTCGCGTTGATTCAAATGCGCGAGGACAACGGTGTATTCACATCAATCCTATAAATATCATCGGAGCAGTAAGTGGCTACCATTCCTATTACCAAGCGCGGCGCTGCCAAGCTCAAAGCCGAGTTGCATAAGCTCAAAACGGTTGACCGCCCCTGGGTGATCAATGCGATTGCCGAAGCGCGTGCGCAAGGCGATCTGAGCGAAAACGCCGAATATGAAGTCGCCAAAGATCGTCAAGGTTTTATTGAAGGCCGCATTCAAGAAGTTGAAGGCAAGTTGTCGGTTTGCCAGATCATTGACCCGGCCGAACTGGATGCCGAAGGCCGTGTGGTGTTTGGTGCTACGGTGCAGCTGGAAGATGAAGATTCCGGTGACTCGGTGACTTACCAAATCGTGGGTGAAGACGAGGCTGACATCAAGCTGGGCTTGGTCAATATCGGTAGCCCGATTGCCCGCGCGCTCATCGGCCGCCTGGAAGGTGACTCCGTGGAGGTCAAAGCACCGGGTGGCGTCAAGCACTACGAAGTCGTGGCGGTTAGCTACGTTTAACTTGACTCCTCGCTTGTCCGTCACCGTGGCGGCCCTGTGGTGGGGTAGTCTGTCCGTGATCGGGTTTTTGGTGGTGCCAATGCTCTTCGCGCATCTGCCATCACCGGCCATCGCGGGCGGCATGGCGGCCAAGCTATTCGCGGCTCAAACCTGGGTTTCCGGTGTTTGTGGGCTGGCGTTGCTCGTGCTGTTGCGACGCATTTCAAGCGCAACAGACGAGCCTGTTGCGGCGATCGTGATGATGTTGATCCTGGCTGGCATGTTGCTGGCCTTCATGGCTGAATTTGCCGTGGCGCCCAGGATTGTTACCAGAGAGAATTTGCGCCTGTGGCACAGTGTTGGAAGCGTGATGTATTTGCTGCAGTGGGTGTGTGCTGCAGCTACATTTTGGAAATTGACAGGGCTGGGTCAACGCTTGTCCGGCCCCGCCAGGCATCAGGTTTGACTTTGTTTTTTGATGCTGATTTGTTTGGGCTTGGCGCGCTTGACGGAGCCACCGGCCGTGAGGCGTTGATTGCCTAAGACCCGCAGGGTTTTGACTTCCGGGCGTTGGCCGCCGCGTTTGCTGTACTTGAGCACTTTAATGTCGCGAGGACCGGCCATGCGGTCTTCGTCAACGGTTTTTTCACGCTCAGGCAGCGGGCGCCACAGTACCAGCAGTTTGCCAATGTGTTGAATGGGCGCGGC
>CAJAFJ010000302.1 GCA_903938955.1 uncultured beta proteobacterium
AGTCGTCGCTGGCCAGGAACAACGCCACGCTGCCGATATCAGCCTCGGGATCACCCATCCGGCCCATGGGGTTGAGCTTGAGCATGGCCGCGGCATTGTCAGGCTGCGCGGCGGCAAATTTTTGGTAAGCCTCGGTAGCAGCGCCCGGGCAAATGGCATTGCAGCAGATGCCGTGTGGCGCCCATTCACGCGCGGCAGTTCGCGTTAGGGTGCGAAGCGCCTCCTTGGCCATGTTGTAGTCCACTGAAAATGGGTGGGCATTGACCCCGTTGAGAGAACACATGTTGATAACCCGTCCCCAGTGCCGTTCACGCATGCCGGGAAACACGGCCTGCATAGCCCACAACGCGGCGCGACTGCCCAGGCGCAGGGCCCATTCGATATCAAGGTCATCCAGGGTCTCGACCCGGCTGTAGCCACGGCGACCCGGGCGTGCGCCCCAGGCGTTATTGACAAGAACGTCGACCCGGCCAAACCGCCCCAACGCGGCTTGTACCATCGCGTCCACCTCCACGCGTTCACTGACATTGGCGCTACCGAAGCTGACCTCGACGCCAAAGTCATTGCGAATTTCGGCTGCGGCATGTTCACCTGCGCCAGTATTGATGTCAGAGAGCCACAAGGCCGCCCCTTCAGAGGCCAGCCGACGTGCCACGCCCTTGCCAATACCCGCTGCAGCGCCGGTCACCAGCGCCACCCGTCCCTTCATTCGCATAGTCATTCTCCTATCCACCTAAAAATGCAGTGCACCACTGTGTTCAATCGCACTCAAGTGCTGGGGAAATAGTCGGTGTAACCCGCGGCCCCAGGGGTGTAAAGCGTCTTGCGGTCAAAACGTGCCAGTGGCAGGTCAGCGCGCAACCGGGCCACCAGGTCGGGATTGCCGATGAAATGCCGGGCAAAGGAAAGAGCGGCGTCGGGATACGCCTGCAGCACTGCCTCGACATTGTCCGCACCGAAGCCGTCATTGAGGATTAGCCGGTCGCCAAAATAGGTTTGCGCCAGTGCAAAGGCATCGATGTCGGATGTAGGTGCGCGCATCACATGCAGGTAGGCCAGATCCAGCGTGGCCGCCTGGCGCATCAACTCGCCATGCGTTGCCGCCGAGTCGTCGTCACTTGTATCGTTGTAGGTGTTGCCTGGATTAAGGCGTAAACCAACGCGACCCGCACCAATCGCTGCGGCCATTTCACGCAGGCATTCAAAGGCAAAGCGCGCCCGGTTGGCGGCCGCTCCGCCGTACTCATCGGTGCGCTGGTTGGTCGAAGAGCTCAGGAACTGCATCGGCAGGTAGCCGCTGGTGCCGTGTAGCTCGACGCCGTCAAAACCGGCTTCACGCGCATTGCGGGCAGCCTGGGCGTGTTCCTGGATGACGGCGCGCACCTCCTCGGTCGTGAGCGCTCGCGGCATATCGTAAAGCTGCAGACCGGCGCTGTCGGTGACGATCTCACCTGCGGCCTTGAGCGCCGAGGGCGCTACGCTCTCGACGCCTGTGGGCTTGATATGGTGGCTACCAATGCGCCCGCCATGCATGATTTGCAGCACGATCAAACCGCCGCGCGCATGCACGGCGTCGGTCACGCGCTTCCAGCCGGCAATGTGCGCGGGGGTGACGATGCCCGGCTGGCGGCAGTAGGCCTGACCGACCGCGCTGGGCCAGGTGCCCTCGGCGACGATCAGGCCGGCGTCGCCGCGCTGGCCGTAATGCTCGGCCATCAGTGCGCCGGGCACACCATCGGGCTGGGCGCGGTTGCGCGTCATCGGCGCCATCACGATGCGGTTGGCTAGGCGCAATTCGCCCAGCTGCAGCGGTTCAAACAGTTTGCTCATCTCAACGTACCCGCATTTTGGGCGCAGGCGTGCCGCGCCGCATGGTTTTCAGAAACTGCTCCAGCGGCGCTGGCGCAGCGACCTCGGGCAGTTCGTCCTTGTCCGGACGCTGGGCCCAGAACTCTTTCCAGCTCGGGAACAGCTCCTGAAAAGTGCCCCAATACGGCTCGCGACCGGGCCAGCGCATTTTCATGTCGCCGATGGGCGGCTTGTTCAGGTCAGTGGCGTACCAGTAGCAGGGCAGGCGGCGGCGGAAATACCACACGCCGTCCATGCGCTCGTAGTCGTCCCAGTACAGCATCTGCATGAGGACCCATTCCGGGCCGCATTCATGTTCGTTCTTGGAGTACACCACGCCGGTGGCGTGATCGGCATCTACGAACTCGATGATGTGCTGGCCCAGGTGGTGCGAGGTGCCGGTGAACTGGTCGCGCAGCGTGGAGTCCTGCCAGGCCTTGAAGTGATCGCGGCCCACTTTTTCCTTGCCGACGCGAATGTCGGGGGCGAACAGGTTGACATGGGCGTCCATGTCGCGCATGTCCAGCGACAGGGAGTATTTTCCAGCGAGCTGGCGGATGGCATCAAGGGATTCAAGCCGGTCGATACGATCTTCCAGGGTAGAGGGCCAAGTGGTCATGGGTTGCGCGCCTTACAGGGCTGTGACCAGCACGGCCGAGCGGCCGCCATCGACAGGCAGGGCCGCGCCGGTGATGTAGCTGGCTTCATCGCTGGCGAGGAAAAGAATGGCGTTGGCCAGTTCTTGCGGCTGACCGACACGGCCCATGGGGATGAGCTTTTCGGTGTTCTTGCGGCTGGCCTCGTCGGCCAGCATCCCGGCTGTGGCCGGTGTCTCGACCACTGCCGGAATCACCACGTTGACGCGGATGCCCGACAGCGCGCCTTCGGCCGCTGCAGCGCGCGAGAAATTGATGATGGCCGCCTTGGCCGCCGAG
>CAJAFJ010000303.1 GCA_903938955.1 uncultured beta proteobacterium
CCGTCTTCGCCGGGCAGGTTCAGGTCCACGATCATCAAGTTCGGGGTAGCAAAATCGTCTTGGCGAGCAGGGCCAAATGTGTCTGGCAGCGCTTCGGCGCTGGGCACGCCGATGGCGTGGTGGCCCTGTAAATTCAGGACTTCAACCGTCATGTCGCGCAGATCATCGTGGTCTTCAACCACCAAAATATTTAAACCGGTAGCCACAACTCGAACCTCACACGTTGTTGATCGTTTGCATACACCAGTTCGCCACCGAGTTGGCGGGCCATGGTGGCGGCCAGATACAGGCCCAGGCCCGAGCCGGTTTGGCGGTAGGCGCCGGGGCTGCGGTAGTATTTATCAAAGATGTGAACCGGGTCAGGCCAACCTGCAGCGCCGGGCAGGTTGGTGACGCTCACGCACAGGCCCGCATTTTGCGCCTGCGCACGCGCCGCCACATCAACCTCAATACAGCTGTCAGCGGGCGAGTATTTCAAGGCGTTTTCAATCAGATTGCTCAAAATCATGCGCAACGACGCGGCGTCGGTCACCAGCGATGGGGTGGGGTGGCACACGGTCAGGCCAACGCGGGCCGGGCTGTTGGTTTGCGCCTTGAGTTGTTCAAGCTCTTGGGCGAGATCGCACGCAACCATGATCAGGGTGTAACGGCCATCTTGCAGGCGGTCGGACCAAGCACTGCGGTCAATCACCGTGTTCATGTCGCGCACCGCGCGGTCGGCGCGCTCTTTGATTTCAACCGATTGGGTGCCGACCCCCAAGGCCATGCGAATCACCGATAACGGCGTTTTCAGCTCGTGCGTGAGCATCGTCATTAGCTGGGATTGCGCTTGGCGGTATTGCTTTTCTTGGTCCACCTGGGCTTGGGCCATTTTGAGGCCGAGCTGGCCTTCGTGGTGCATCTGCAGGATGCGCTTGGCCCTGAAATGCAAGGTCGCAATCAGGATCAAACCCGTAAAAAAGCCCCCCAGGGAATTGCTTTGAAGCGCTAATTCTGTCCCCCCCGCCAAGCCCAGCATCGGCAGGGCGAATAAAGCCACCAGGCCCAGTACCGACCCATAAAACCACAACAGCACCCGCTTTGAAAACAGGGGTTCTGGCTGGGGCAGGGGCGACGCCCAGACTTTGCCGGTCAGCGCAATGATGAAAAACAGCAGGGGTTCCGCCATTACCACCATGACGTTCAGCTGCATGGCGGTGCGTACATGCCCGGCCAATACCAGGAACAATTCGATTGGAAACAGGCACAGCAGGCCCAGCAAGAGACGCAGCCCCAGCGCCGCGGGTTTGAACTCCCGCAAAAACAGCATATTGAAGTAGAGGGAAGTCGTCGCGGCACTCAGCGCCAAAACGCTGGTGCTCAGGTCGAGCCAGGCCGCGGGCACGGGGTCGGTGAAGGCAAGCCGAAAATACCCCAATACCGACAGTGAGAACAACAAGGCCACCAACTGGTTGATGGCCAGGGCGCCGACAACGCCTTCTTTGTAGGTGAACCAGTGCAGTACCGCCCAGGCCAGGAACAACAACAACGAGCCAATCAGCACGCCGGACCAAAGATCCTGACGCCGGTCCAGCGTAATAATTTCTGAAAATGGCAGCGCCTCAACATGTATCAGGTTGGAGCTGCTGGTCTTGAGGCGTAACCAAATGACCCGGGCTTGCGTGCCCGCCGGAATGACAAAGTTATGGTTTAACGAGCGGTACTGCGCATCGGCGAGCGAATGCCGGTCGCCAACAAAGCGGGGGCCCGCTTGCGGATCGAGCGGGTCATACAGCGCAATTTCATCCAGGTAAGCGGGCCGGATGCGCAAGATGAGGTGCCCGCCCGGTTGGGTTGAATCGAACAGGTTGCGCGGCTCGGGTATGTTGCCGGGTTGAATGTTGAGCTTGATCCAGAAAGCCGATGCACTGTAGCCCCGGTTCAGGGGGCCGTTGTACGGATTGAAGCGCCCCGCAGCATCAGCGGCCTGTACGTCGCGCAACTGGAGGGTGCTGCTGGGGTCTTCAAGGTAAGCGCGTGCCTGGATGGCCTCTTGTGCCGTGACCCAAAAAGGCTGCATCAGCACGCAGCACAAACCCCAACGAATCATTGCCGTTGTGCAAAAAAGCAAGATATTTTTTGGGGTCACTGCGTGCTCTCGAAACTTGAAGTCATCGTTTCTCAAGCATACCCGGTGCGCACTATCAAGTCATCAAGTGAGCCTGCGGGGTGTCACGCAGTGCGTGCGCGGCCGCCTTTCTCCGCCCAGGTGCGGGTCCAGCGCAGTTGCATCACGCGCAGCATGCCCAGCATCAGCAGGGACAGCACGGCAAAACCAATAAAGCCCCAGGCGTAACTGCCCAAGTATTGTTTGGACAAGCCCATGGCGCTGGGCACCAGACCGCCACCCAGGGCGCCAAATTCACCAATCATCGAACCGGCCACGGCGGTGGACAAGGGCCAGCGCAAAGGCACCAGCTGAAATACGGCTCCGTTACCGGCTCCGAGCGCCGAGAAGCACAGCATGATCAGCAGCGTGGTCGCCACCAGCGAACCGCCGGACAGCCCGCACAGCACCAGTGTGGCGGCGATGGTGACCAGCACCACAGTCAGGGTGTTGATGCCGCCCCAGCGGTCGGAAATCCAGCCGCCAAACACACGCAGCGCCGCGCCCATGAAAGCGGCCAGCATGGTGAGCTGCCCGGCCTGCACTTTGCTCACGCCAAACTGGTCGTAGTAGTAGGTGGGCAAAAAGGTGGCCAGGCCGATGAAGCCGCCAAAGGTCACGGCGTAGATCATGCTGAAGGCCCAGCCGTCTTTTTCCAGCAGGCAGGCAATGTGTTCTTTGAAACTGGCGTGCGCGTCCAGATCGTCAGGCTCCTTGGCAAACACAATCATCACCACCATGGGGATGCAGATGGCGATGGCGGCCAGACCATAGACCGCGACCCAGCCATACGCTTGTGCCAGCGGTGGTGCAATCAGCACCGACACCGCCGTGCCCACATTGCCAGCGCCGACCAGACCCATCGCCAGCCCTTTGTTTTTGGCCGGGAACGAGCCCGCACCCAGGGAGAGCGCGACGCCGAAGCTGGCCCCGGCGATGCCCAGCAGCACGCCCATCGCCAGCAGGTCGTTGAAGCTTTTGACGAAGAAAAAGCCAAACAACATGGCCACGGCGATCAGGCCCATCTCGACCAGCGTGGCTTTCTTGCGGCCAATGTACTGCGACAGGATGCCCAGCGGGAAGCGCATCAGCGCGCCAGCCAGAATCGGGATCGACAGCATCAGCCCCTTTTCCGCCGGGCTCAGGTTGAACGTTTCGGAAATGAACGGCGCCATGGCACCGTTGAGCACCCAGATGCAGCATGAAAACGCAAAGTACAAAAACGCCGCGAAGAGCGTGGGCGAATGGCCGCTCTTCAGAAAACTACGAAATCCCGCCATGGTGCATATCCTTGAAATAGATTGATCTGTAAGCACCAAAGCGAAACTCGTGCCAGCTTTTAGGGCATTCAAGCCATTAATTCACCTAAAAATGGCACTGAGACCCTTGAAATGGTGCGTTGCACAAAACAGTGCGCACCATGATTGGGCTGTTACGTGGAAATCAAATGGACCCAGGCCGGGTCAGGCCGCCAGGTCGCCGCCCAGCCGGGCAGCGCTGCCGCCGGCATGGGGCGCGCAATGCCATAGCCCTGCGCGAGTTCGCAGCCGAGTTGCAGCAGCAAGGTACCGTGGGCCACCGTTTCTACCCCTTCGGCAATGACCTGACGGCGAAAGGCGCCAGCCAGGCCAATCACGCCCTTCAGAATCGCCAGATCATCCGGGTCGTCGAGCATGTCGCGCACAAAGCTTTGATCAATCTTGAGCGCGGCCACCGGCAGGCGCTTGAGGTAGGTGAGTGACGAGTAGCCGGTGCCGAAATCGTCCAGGGCAAATGTCACCCCCATCGCCTGGCAGGACGCCATGACGCAGGAGACATGCTCAAGATCTTCCAGCGCACTGGTTTCCAGCACTTCCAGCGCCAGATCGCCGGGTTTGACTTTCGGATGCGCCGCCAAAATCTCCCGCAGGCGCAGCACGAAGTCGGCTTGCTGCAGCTGGCGGGCACCAATATTGACGCTGACCGGCACCGCCAGTCCGCCAGCCTGCCAGACCTCCATCTGGCTAAGCGCTCGATGAATGACCCATTCGCCAATGTCCACCGCCAGGGGATGGTCCTCAATCACCGGTAAAAAACTCGCCGGGGCCAGCAGACCCCGTCGCGGGTGTTGCCAGCGGATCAGCGCCTCGGCACCCATGACAGCGCCGGTGCGCATGTTCACTTTGGGTTGGTAATGCAGCACGAACTCATCGTTGCTGAGGGCCTGGCGGATATGTTCAAGGCTTTCGTGGTGGTCGCGAAGGCTGCTGTCCTGCGCGGTGTCGAAGAAGTGATAACGATTTTTGCCGCTGACCTTGGCTTGGTACATGGCATGGTCGGCCTGGCGCAGCAGCTGATCGGCCTCGGTGTCTTGCACCTGGGGGTAGAAGGTGACGCCCAGGCTGGCCGAAACATGGAGCATCAGATCGCCAAATTGCACGGGCTGGGCTGCGGCAGTGAGCAAGCGGGTGAGCATGGGCACGCTGGCGTCTACATTCGCCAGGTCCACCAGCACGGCGACAAACTCATCACCGCCGATGCGGGCGAGCGTGTCGACCTCGCGCAGCGCCTGCTTCATGCGGGTCGCCACGGTGATCAGCAGCTGGTCGCCTGCTTCATGTCCGTGGGTGTCGTTGATGGCTTTGAATCCGTCCAGGTCAAGATACGCCACCGCCAGTTGTTGCCCATGCCGTTGTGCCTGCGCCATGGCCCGGCCCAGGCGGTCTGCCAGCAAGGCGCGGTTGGGCATGTTGGTCAGCACGTCATAGTGGGCAATGTGCTCCAGTTGTCGTTGATGTTCCTTGCGCTGCGTGATGTCTTCCTTGACCGCCACAAAATGGATCAAGGCCCCCTGTTCGTCCAGAATGGGCGAAATAGTGGCATGCTCCCAAAATAGCGTGCCGTCTTTGCGGCAGTTGTGAAAGTCGCCACTCCAGGTCTGCCCGGAGGTGATGGTGTTCCAGAGCTGGTGGTACTCCTCGCGTGATTTTTCACCACTGTTGAGTATTCTTGGGGTTTTGCCGATAGCTTCGCTACTGAGGTAGCCGGTGACTTCCTCAAACTTCGGATTCACATAATCGATACAGCCCTCGGGATCGGTGATCACAATGGACACCGGGCTTTGCGCAATCGCGCGCGACAGGGTCTTGAGCCGCTCCCCCGCGCGCTTGCGCTCAATGGCCAGCGCCGCCAGTTTGGCATAGCGTTCAATCAGGTTGATTTCTGCCTCTGAGGGTTGTGCCGGCTGGCGGTGATAGAGCGCGAACGTTCCCAGTACCTGCCCCTCGGTGCCAATAATGGGCTGCGACCAGCACGATTGCACGCCAGCCTGGCGCGCCAGATCACGAAACCCCACCCAATACGGATGCTGCTGCACATCCTCCACCACGACACGCTCGCCATGGTAAGCGGCCGTGCCGCAAGAGCCGATCCCCTCACCAATCGCAATGCCATCGATGGCATTTGTGTAAAAAGAGGGCAGGCTGGGCGCGGCCCCGTGCCGCAGGTGCTTGCCGTCCTTGTCCAGCAACAAAATTGAACTCAATACCTGGGGGTGCACGAAATCAACCTGTCGCGCCAGTGCGTCCAGCAGGCTGAGCAAGGGCACATCTCGACTGATCTGGTCGAGAATCTGGTTGTGCAAGGCCAACTCACTGGTGCGCGCTGCCACGAGTTGATCCAGATTCGAGACATGCGCAAAGACGGTGCTTTGCAGCGTCCGAAAACCCTCGGCCAGCACATCCACCTCGTCGGCATAATATTTTGATGCGCCGTCCAGCGTCACGGGCGCAGGCGTGGCACCGGGGACCAGTTCGCGCGCGAAACGGGCCAAATTCTCCAGCGGACGCTGTAACTTCTGGCGCAGCAAGACCACGATCGCCAGACAAATGACGGTGACGAACACGAAATAGCCCAGCAACATCTGGGCGATATCGCGCACGATCTTGGCGTGCCGATACGCGTCTTTGCCGGTGATCTGCAAGGTGCCCAGCGCGCCAACGCCCTTGGGGTAGGGAATCTCGATGCTGGTCTTGATCTCCCCCTGGCGCAGCGAGGCATCCCCCGCTTCAAAGTTTTTTCCGGCCAGGGTCG
>CAJAFJ010000304.1 GCA_903938955.1 uncultured beta proteobacterium
CCCATGATGTTGCGGATCATGTGGTGCAAAAAAGCGTTGGCCTCAAACTCAAACCGCCAGTAGGCGCCGCGCCTTGAAATTTCAATGCGCTGGAGTGTCTTGACCGGCGACAAGGCCTGGCAGGCGGAGGCCCGAAACGAGGTGAAATCATGTTCGCCCAAGAGGTGTCGGACCGCCTGCTGCATCGCTTCCATGTTGAGCGGCCGAAAGGCCCAGCCCACACGTCCGGTGTCGACACTGGGGCGCACGGTGGATTCCACCAAAATATAAGCGTAGCGGCGTGACAGCGCACTGGCACGGCAATGAAACTCTGGCGGTACATCTTGCGCCCACTCGACGGCAATGTCTTTGGGTAAAAAAGCGTTGGTGCCACGCACCCAGGAGGCGATGGGGCGCTGCAACGGGGTATCGAAATGCACCACCTGCATCAGCCCATGCACGCCGGAGTCCGTGCGGCCGGCACACAGGGTCGATACCTTGTGCTGCGTGAACTTGCCCAGCGCCGCTTCCAGTTTGTCCTGCACGGTCAGGCCCGATCGCTGGCTTTGCCAGCCTTGGTACGCTTGACCGTTGTAACTGATGCCGAGTGCCAACCTCACGACGAATGCAGGCTGACTAGAGGTTGCTCAGGGCGCGTTGCGCCTTGAGTTTCATGTCGCCGGTGGCTTCAGCAATCACTTCTTCAATCAGGGCACGGGCGCCATCGTCGTCACCAATGGCCAGAAACTCTTCAGCCAAAGCCAGTTTGGTTCCCAAAGGATCTTCATGCGCCGCTTCGGCCGCACTGCTGTCAGCCGCCGGTGTTTCTTCCAGTTCCAAAGACAGTGAACCGAGGTCAAAGTCCAGCATGCTCAGATCCTGGGGCGGTGGTGATTGTGTTTCAGTTTCTGCATCTTCCGCGACCAGATCCAGGGGCGGCGATTCCGTCGAACTGGCCTCGTCCTGCAACTTGAAATCGTCCAGGTCCAAGGTCGGTGCCACGGTGTCAGGCTCAGCACGGTCGCCAGCCAACTCAAAATCGAGGTCAGGCAAGGTGAACTCAATGTCGTGACTGGTGTCTTTGGCGGGCTCAGGCTCAGACTCAGCCACGGGCTCTGCGTCCGGTAAGGTCTCAGGCGTCAATTCAAAGTCCAGATCCAGCGGACTGGGCTCGACCTCTGTCGGTGGGGCGATGGCTTCAGGGATAGCGCTCGATGTTTCATCATCGAGAGAGAAGTCGAGGTCCAAATCCAGATCAAGGTCAGTTGTTTCCAGCGCGGGAGCTTCTGGGGCGTCTTCTGGTGTGTTGTCCAGTGCGCCGACTGAACTGCTAGTGAATTCGAGTGGGGCAGACCCTGAGGGCTGACCGTTGGGTTCGCTGGGCTGGCCACCGGGTTGGTATAGCGTATTGGTGGGATCAATGCTCAAACCCAGTTCGCAAATGCGATCCCAATCCTGACCATTACCCGTGGTTAGCGCAAACGCCTGCCGGGCGGTATCTTCAAAATTCTTGGTGTCGTTGCGTTTGGCAAAAATTTCAAGCAATTTTTGATGGACGGCCACACGCCCGGGATGGGTGCGCAGCGCATCCTTCAGAATTTCTTCAGCCTGCAAATCACGACCATAGGCGAGGTACACGTCTGCTTCAGCCACGGGGTCGACATCATCAACCGCATCCAGCTGGCTGGACGAATAAACCATGGAGGCGCTTGCGGCGGTTTGGTCAGCGGTGTCAACCAGTTGTCCGCCCATGTCCGCGTAAAACGAGTCTGCCTGCAAGCGGCTTTCGAGGGATGCATGCTCGGCTTTAGACGCATTTTTACGCTGTTTGAATCGGTAATAGCCAAATCCTGCCAACAACGCAAACAGTCCGCCAGCGCCCGCCGGGAGCAGTGGGTTTGCCAGCAACTCATCGACGAACCCAGGTTCTGGCTCGGGGACGGGAACCGAAATGGGTTTGGGTTTTTTGGCGACGGCTGATGCCGCCGGTGCGGGGGCTGATACGGCTGTGCTGGCGGGCAGCACCGGCACAGAGCTTGCCATCACAGGTTCTGAAGCGGCAGGGGCCGGAGCCGCAACGGCTGCGGTGATGGCCACTGAATTGGATTTTTCCGGAGTGGCTGCAGAAGCTGCCAGTGCTGGCGTTGCCGCATTCGAGGCTGCGCCGAGTTTGCTGAGTTCGGCAATGTTCTTGGCTATTTCGGCAGCACGGCTAGCCGCCTCTTTGGCGCTGCGCTCCTTGGCCAACTGGTCTTCAGCGGCCTGCCCTTTGATCGCGCCTTTGGATAGCGTCAGTTTGTCGGGTGTGGGTAAACCGGTTTTTTTCTCTTCAACTTGAGCTTGAACACTGCCACTGACTTTGCGGTCTGCCGTGGCGATTTGGGTGCTGGGGGCATTGCCTGCCAGTTTTCGGCGGAAGTCATTGAAATCCTTGCTTTGCGCCACAATGATTTGCGTCGCTTCAGCCGCAGGTGTTGACTCGGCTTGTTCCGTCGTCGGCATGTCCAGTACTGAACCGGCCTTGATCCGGTTGACGTTGTTGCCGACAAATGCCGTTGGGTTGGCGCGCAGCAGCGCCACCAGCATCTGGTCCAAAGAGACATTGGCTGGTTTTTTGAGTTCTGAAATCTTGCTGGCTGTATCACCGGCTTTGACGGTCACACGACTGGATTCCATGCCCGGTGTTTTGGCCGGGGCTGCTGCTGGCGCTGGCGTCGTTTTGGCGGCACCCGGCGTCTTCAGAGCGCTTGGGTCCGCTGCTACCGGGGCCGCAGGCGTTGGTTTGCTGGCGAAGCTTCTTGCCGGCAGTTGCGCGGGTGTGGGTGCCGTGGGCGCAGCCTGACGCAGGCTGGGCGGGTCAAACAGCATGGTGTAGTCGCGAACAATGCGGCCACTGGCCCAGTTGACCTCAATGATCATGTCGACGAAGGGGTCGTTAACGACCCGGCTGCTGCTCAGTCGAAGAAAAGACCGACCGTCTGCACGCTTTTGCAGTGTGATCTGCAGAGACGTCATCGCCGGGTTGTATTCCAACTCAGCAGCCCGAAACACCTCCGGTAAAGCAGGATTCGCTTTGAGCGAGGCGGCCTCTTCAGCATTGATGTCTGGCACGTCGATTTCTGCACGCAAGGGCTCGCCCAGTGCGGATTGAACCGTGATACGGCCTAATGAAAGTGCTGATGCCTGGGTTCCGCAAAGACTGAGCAGGGCTGCAGCCGCAGCTGCTAAAGCAGTTTTTTTCCAGCGATGTGTCTTAACCATCAATTTGTAGACTCCGGCGTTCGGGCAACTGAAAAAAATTTCATTTTGCTAAGATTGACTCAGCACTCATAACCTGAAAAGGACAATAACATCAATATCACAGGGTGACAAGCTGACAAAGCGTGCAACGATTAGCCCGTGACAGGCTTGTTCAAGTTATTTGGATTCTAAGTCGTCAAACACCGGCGCTTGAGGGCGCCGGTGTAACAGCGCAAGAAAGGCTGCTGATATTTTTTGACGCTAGATTCAGGCCGCCAACAAGATGCGCAGCATGCGGCGCAGCGGCTCGGCCGCACCCCACAGCAGCTGGTCACCAATGGTGAAGGCACCGATGTACTCGGGGCCCATGGCCAGTTTGCGAATGCGTCCCACCGGAATACCCAGCGTGCCGGTCACGGCCACGGGGGTCAGGTCTTTGATACTGGCTTCGCGCGTGTTGGGAACCACTTTGACCCAGGCGTTGTCGGCGGCGATCATGGCTTCGATGTCGGCAGTGGGCACATCTTTTTTAAGCTTGAACGTCAGGGCTTGGCTGTGGCAACGCATGGCGCCAACTCGCACACAAAAGCCGTCAACCGGTGTTTCAGCGGTGCCAAAAGCAGCGCCCTGGCCCAAAATCTTATTGGTCTCGGCACCGGCCTTCCACTCTTCCTTGCTCATGCCGTTGCCCAGATCTTTGTCGATCCAGGGGATCAGGCTGCCGCCCAGAGGCACGCCAAAGTTGGCGGTTTCGGCGGTGGTCAGCGTCTGTTGTTTGTGCAGCACCTTGCGGTCAATTTCAAGAATGGCCGATTTGGGGTCGTCCAGCAAGTTTTTGACTTCAGCGTTCAAGGCGCCATATTGGTTCAGCAGTTCACGCATGTGTTGCGCGCCGCCGCCAGACGCGGCTTGGTAGGTCATGCTGGTCATCCACTCGACCAAGCCTGCTTTGTACAGTGCGCCGA
>CAJAFJ010000305.1 GCA_903938955.1 uncultured beta proteobacterium
GTCCCGTCCGCTCCGCCAAAATTGGAAAGCCATCTATCGCAAGATAGGTGGCTTTTTCAATGGGGTTTTCAGAACACTTCGCGTGTGACTTAAAACTTCCAACCCCACTGCACACCAAGAGACTGCTGGTTCATCTTCACGGTCTCGTTGCCCGCCGCACCGCCCATGAAGGCGTTAAACATCGAGGAGCCCGACACGGAATTGGACGGCGCCATCATGTAGGCTGCACTAATTTCACTGCTGGGCGAGATGGCATAGGTGACACCCAGCGTGTAGTGCGTGGTGATGACACCGGGCGCGAGGATGTTGAAGGTCACATCCCGGCTTTTCACCGGGTTGTCGCCTACATTGACGCCAGCGCGCACGGTGAGTGCGTTGCTGGCCTGCCATTGCACGCCCACTTTCCAGGCATTGACGTCGCCCCAGCCAAAACCGGGCCCGTTGGCGGAGCCCAACGCGGCCGCGTTGGTGCTCGGGTTGCCAATCGATGGCACAGCGCTGTAGCTGATGTGCTGGTAGTCGACCGCGATCTGCACGGTGGGCGTGGCCTGGATGCTGGCGCCCAGGGTGTAATTTTCCGGGATATCAAAATTGCCGCCATCGGCAAACAAGCCGGCGTATTTGGAGAACTTCGACATGGCAATCTTGGGCGCGTAAGAGGCGCCAACGCTGACCGTGTCACTGAGCTTGCCCAGATAGCCCAGGCGAATGCCGATCCCATTGCTGGAGTCGTAGCCCTGGTTGGTGACCTTGCCCGGTGTGCCGGTCATGGGCGGAAAGCCCGGGGCGTTGTCGAAGGCCTGCACGCCATCAACCTTGAAGATCTGTTGCACCAGCAAGGGTGACACGCCCAATGAATGCCGGTCGGATACCTTGTAGGCGATGGTGGGCGCCACAATCAACTGCATCAGGTCAACGCCTAGTCGACTGGAGCCACACAGCACATTGGCCGCTCCGCCGCCACAGTTGATTTGCCCGCCTGCGTAGTCCGTATTCATTCCGCCGTTGCCGTACACCGTGATGCCCGCGCCCAGTTTGTCATCGATGGCCCGGTTGTAACCAAACTCCGGCACCAGAAAGCTGGTGCTGTCGCTGGTCACCCGGGCGTTCAGTCCGGCGCCACTGCCGGTGCGTTCCATGCTGCGTTCGGGCATGAAGACATCCAGGCCCAGTTCCGCGCGGCTGCCGGCCCAGGCCGCAATGGCCGGGTTGTTGGCGCCGGCAAAGGCGTTGTCGGTCACGGCTACCGAGGCCCCGCCCATGCCCTTGGCCTTGATGCCGTAGCCATGGGAAAAGTAGCCGTTGGTGGCCAGTGCGGGTGCTGCCATGCCGGCCAGCAGCAGCGCACCCAGCAGCGGGCGAAGGCGGGGAGTTTGCGTGTGGGAAGGTGCCATCAAAGTTCTCCGGTTGGTGGGGCAGAATGTAATTAGATAAACAGGCACACGTCGGACTCGCCGGCGAACTTCATGAAGGTGGCAGCACCCCCGTACTCCACGGTGTCTATGAAGTCGCTGCGGCTGAAGTCAAACAAATCCACTGTCATTTGGCAGGCGACGAATTTGACGTCGGCTTCCAGGCACAGGTCGCGCAACTCCTCCAGCGAGGCAACGCCCTTGGACTTCATCTTCTGCTTCATCATCATGGTGGCCA
>CAJAFJ010000306.1 GCA_903938955.1 uncultured beta proteobacterium
GCCGACAGATTGACCGCCACGTCGCCGCTGCTCTGCTGCAAATGCTCAATCGCCATCTTGACCACACCCAGGTCCAACGGTGCCGTCAGGTTGAGCTGGGCGGCCATGGGCATGAAGTCGCCGGCCGTCATCAGGGTACCGGTATCGTCGATTTTTAGGCGGATCACACTCTCGCTGTGCATGGCATTCTTGCCGTCGCCCGACATCACCGGGTAAAAGCTCAGGGCCAGGCGACCACCGCCCACGGCCTCGGTCAAGAGCGTGCGCCAGGTCTCCGCAGCAATGGCCGGCTTGGCGTTGGCGTCGTCGTCCGCGTGGTAGGTGTTGCTGCCCTTGCTGGCGGCCTTGGCTAGCGCTTCATCCACGCTGGACAACAGGTTGCCCAGGTTCTGGTCGCGCGTGTAACGCACGGCACCGATATGGAACAGGTCCGGCACCTTGTCTTTCCACTTGGGCAACACCGTACTGATGAGCCGCTCAAAAACATCCTTGGCCGCCTCTTCGGCTGTGGCGTGGCTCGGGCAAACGATGGCAAATTCGGCACCCTTGACGCGTCCTGCGCGCTGGCCAATGTGGCCATTGCCGCTGTCGTACAGCTCGGTGCCAATTTCCTTGAGCAGCGCGTCGGCGCCCTGGCGCCCCAGCACGGTGTTGAGTTCATTCAGGTCGAGCAGGCGCACCATCACCAGGCTGCCGCTGCCGCCAAACTGGTCGCCCGTAAGCACTTCGCGCAGGTGTGACAGGAAATAGTCGCGGCTCGATAGACCGGTCACCGGGTCGCGGTTGACTTTTATTCGCAGCGTCTCCAGGCGCGCAGACTCTTCGTTGAACATGGTCTTGAGCCGGCCCACCATGTCGTTCATGCCGCGTGCCAGGGCCTTGAGTTCGGGCGTGCGGGGTTCCGGAATCAGAATGAAGCGGCGCTCGGCAATCGCCTCGGCCTGACCCACCACATCATCCAGCGGACGGGTGATAAAGCGCAGCAGAAAGGTGCCCGCAATGCCGGTGCCAATGCCGCCCACGACAAACCACAGCAGCAGCTCCAGCGTGCCCTCCCACAGGCTTTTGTAGACATACTGCTCCTGGCTTGCCAGGGTCAGCGTGCCGTATTGTTTCCAGTTGTCCTGGACCAGGGCCTGGCCGGGTTGCACCACGATGGGGATCAGTTTGACGAACCATTGCGGCGCACCTTCTATCTGGCCGTCGAATACGCGCTCCACCAGGGTTTCTCCCTTGGGCGACACGATGCGGATGAAGCGGTAGTGGCCCGCGTCAAACTGGGCTGCCACCTGCAACTCGACCATCACCGGGTCTTTGGGCAATTGCGAGAGAGACAGCGCCAGTGCCGTGGCGTTGTCGATATTTTTGACCTGCAGTTGCTGCTGCAGGTATTGACGGGCCGACAACACGCTGGTGACCGTGCTGGCGGCAAATGCCATGGCCATGACCAGGATGATCGCTATCCAAAGTTGCTTGATAAGGGACATGGATGGTCTCGTTAAATGGGGTGAACTTGCAAATCAAAGGCCGTCCTGGCGCATGCGGTCCAGCACATCGCGCCAGCGTGACAGGCGGGTCGTCGGGTCGGCGCTGGAGGTGGCTGCACCACCAACCCAGAGACCGTCGCTGTTAAAGCTGTAGACCGGCGATAAATCGGGGCGCATGGAGGCCGTGCGTATGCTGCTGACCATGTTGTCCAGAATCACGGGCTCCTCGGACGGCTGCGCGTAGTAGCCCAGCACCATGTGCGCGATCGGGGGGGCGCCACCGGACTGGTAGCGCACGTAGATCAGCCGCAGCCGCTCGTTGGGTACGCCCAAAATGCGCAGCGTCATGTACTTGGAGATGCTGAAGTCTTCGCAGTCCCCGGCGCCGTGACCCATGAACTCCAGTGGCGAGGCCCAGTGGTCTTCTGCCTTGTAAACCTCGACATCGGACTTGTATAGGACGCGGCGGTTGAAAAAGGTGTTGACCTTGTTGAGCTTGTCGTTGTCCGGCAGGGCGCCCACATCGTCAATCAATTTGCGCCAGGCCACCACATTCTGCAGGGCAGCGGCGCCGTACTGCTGCTTTGGTTTTGGTAATCAATAAAGCTTGTCCTTCGTTTTCGGCAGCGGCTTTTAAATTATTAGAAGCAACTACTTTGCTCATGCTTTCAATAATGGCTTGATCAAAAGTAATATCATTGATTTGCAAATCTTGCAAATGATAACCCCAAGTAGAAAGTGTA
>CAJAFJ010000307.1 GCA_903938955.1 uncultured beta proteobacterium
GCCTGCGCCGTGGGCATTCGCGGCTTAAAGCTGCTGGGCGCCAAGTTTGTGGACTACATCGTGCCCGACCGCGTGGTGGACGGCTATGGCCTCACCGCCCCGATCTCGCAACGCGTCAAAGACAGCGGTGCCGACGTGTTGATCACGGTCGACAACGGCATCGCCAGCTTTGACGGTGTTGCCACCGCCAAAGCGCTGGGCCTGCAAGTGCTGGTGACGGACCACCATTTGCCCGCCTCGGTGAATGGCGAGATCGTGCTGCCCAAGGCAGACGTCATCGTCAACCCGAATCAGCCCGGCTGCACTTTCGAGAGCAAATCCATCGCCGGCGTGGGCGTGATGTTTTATGTGCTGCTGGCCTTGCGCGCCGAGTTGCGCCAGCGCGGCGTGTTCGATGCCAGCAACCAACCCAAGCTCGACACCTTGCTGCCGCTGGTAGCGCTGGGCACGGTGGCCGACGTGGTGCGGCTCGACGCCAACAACCGCCGCCTCGTCGCCCAGGGACTTAAACGGGTGCGCGCCCAGGCCCTGCCCGCCGGGCTGGCGGCGCTGTTCACCGCCGCCGGGCGCCAAGCCACCGTGGCCACCACCTTCGACTTCGGCTTTGCCTTAGGCCCGCGCATCAACGCCGCCGGGCGCTTGTCGGACATGACGCTGGGCATTGAATGCCTGCTGACCGACGACGCCGCGCGCGGTGACGAACTGGCCAAAATGCTGGACGGCATCAACCGCAACCGGCGCGAGATTGAGGGCAATATGCGCGAGCAGGCCTTTGTCATTGCCGAGTCGCTGTTTGACGAAGACGAGGAGCCGCCGCCCGCCATTTGCGTGTTCGATCCCGATTTTCATGAAGGTGTGGTCGGCATCGTGGCCTCGCGCATCAAAGACAAACTGCACCGCCCCACTTTTGTGTTTGCCGCCAGCGCCGCGCCCGGCAAAGAGCATGAACTCAAAGGCTCCGGCCGTTCCATCCCCGGGTTTCACCTGCGCGATGCGCTGGATTTGGTGGCCAAGCGCTACCCCGGCGTGCTGCTGCGCTTTGGCGGCCACGCCATGGCGGCGGGCTGCACCATCGCCGAAGAAAACTTTGACGACTTTGAGCAGGGCCTGAACGAAGTGGCGCAAGAGTGGCTGGACGCCGCCACCCTCACCCGCCGCCTCGATACCGATGGCCCGTTAAAGCCGGAGTACCGCCGGGTGGAGTTGGTGGACGTGCTGCACAAAGAAGTCTGGGGCCAGGGCTTTGCGCCCCCCACTTTCAGCGAAGAGGTCGAGGTGGTGTCACAGCGTCTGGTCGGTGAAAAGCACCTGTCCCTCAAACTCAAACACCAGGGCCAACCGGTAGACGGCATCTGGTTTGGCCATACCGAGCCGTTGCCCGCCCGCGTCAAGCTGGCATTCCGGCTGGATGCCGATGCCTGGAATGGCGTTCGGCGGGTTCGGTTTTTGGTGGAAGCAGCTGAAATTTAAAAGGTTTCCCAATCGTCGTCACTCTTGGCCGCAGGCGCCGCTGGGGCGGCAGCGCGGGCGGGTGCGGCAATGGCCTTGGGCGCAGGCGCGGCCAGTTTGGGTTTCACCGCAGCGGGCTTGGCGGCCAATTTGGGGGTCGGACGCGGGGCCATGCGGGGTGCTGGCGCGCGCGTCGGGGCGGCGCGGAAGGCGGTGGCCGTTTGACCGCCGACGTTAAACACCGACACCACTTCGGCCAAGCGCTGTGCCTGCTCGTGCAGGGCCGAGGCGGCGGCGGCTGATTCTTCAACCAACGCGGCGTTCTGTTGCGTCATCTGGTCCAGGTTGGAGACGGCTTGATTCACCTGGCCAATGCCTTCACGCTGCTCGTTGGACGAGGCCGTGATTTCACCGATCAGGTCCGTCACACGCTGCACGCTGCTGACAATTTCACCCATGGTCTGGCCCGCCTGCTCGACTTGCCGCGAGCCGGACTCCACCGTTTCCACCGACAGGTTGATGAGCGACTTGATCTCCTTGGCGGCTTCAGCGGAGCGTTGCGCCAAGCTGCGCACCTCGGACGCCACCACGGCAAAACCACGACCCTGCTCACCGGCCCGCGCGGCCTCCACAGCGGCGTTCAGCGCCAGAATGTTGGTCTGAAAGGCGATGCCGTCAATGGTGCCAATGATGTCGGCAATCTTGCGCGACGAATCGGTGATGTGGCGCATGCTGTTGACCACCTGCCCCACCACCTCGCCACCACGGGTGGCGACCTCGGCTGCAGTGGCGGCCAGCTGGTTGGCTTGACGCGCGGTATCGGCCGATTGATTCACGGTATGGGTCAACTCGACCATGCTGGCCGATGTCTGCTGCAAATTGGTGGCTGTTTGCTCCGTCCGGCTGGAAAGATCATGGTTGCCGTTGGCAATTTCGCTGGACGCCGTGGACACCGATTCAACGCCGGAGCGCACCTCGGTCACCAACCCACGCAGCCGGACCACCATTTGCGACAGCGATCCGAGCAAGGCGCCGAATTCATCCTGGCGCGTGTCGTGAATGTCCTGCGTGAGGTCACCGGCGGCAATCGCCTCGGTCAACTTGAGCGCCCGCGACAGGGGTTCGGTGATGGACCGCACCAGCGCCGCGGTGAGCAGCACGCCCACGGCAAACACAAATACAACCAAACCAAAACCCATGAAGGACGACTGCTGACGCGCCGTCTGCATTAGCTGCAGGGCCTCGTCGCGCTGCGTTTCTTGCAGCTTGATCATCTTGTCGATGAGTTCGTAATAACGGGCAATGGTAGGTAACAACTCCTGGTCAACCATCGCCTGCGTAGCGACGGGATCACCCGCTTTTTTACTATCCTTGATCTTGCCGATCAGGCCCCGCGCCACCACGCGAACGACACCGATGTCCTCCATCATTTTTTTATCGGCATCGGTGCTGGCATTTTTGGCGACCCTGGCCTGGATCTCGCTGATCTGGGCCACCATGATCTGTATTTTTGAGTCATAGAGCGCGGTCAGGGCCGCATCTGTGGTGATCGCACCGCCCACAATCATGTTGGTGGTGGTTTCGACGGCACCGCGCCAGCGCACCGCGGTGGTGATCTTGTCTTCGTAGGCCGAAATAGAGGCCATCGCCTCCTCGGTAATACGACCCATCCGGCTTTGCGTCCAGGCCGCCACCACCAGCATCGCCAGCAGCAGTCCTAACAAAGAAGCCCATAGCCGGTGCGAAACACGCAAGTCATTAAATTTCATGTTGGTATAAATTCTTTTAAAAATATCTTCATTACGACACGGCTGATCTTACTGACACGGGATACGTGACGAGGTTGAAATCGGCCGCCCTTAAGACTCATCAAGGGTAAACCAGCACACATTAATCCAGCGAAGCCGCCCGACTGCCGGATCACCCTGCAAGGTTGATGGTCGCCACTCGAGCACACATCGGCCAACCACCTAAAATGAAAACGTGATTTCCATCCTCAACGCCGACCTCCATTGCCACTCCGTCATCTCCGACGGCACTCTCACACCTGAAGCCTTGGCCGCCCGCGCCAAAGCCAATGGGGTCGAACTGTGGGCGCTGACCGACCACGACGAAATCGGCGGTCAGCAGCGTGCGGCCGCAGCGGCCCGCGCCGAGGGCATGCACTACCTCACCGGGGTCGAGATTTCTGTGACCTTTATCGGCCAGACCGTCCACATCGTGGGCTTGGGCTTTGATGCCGACAACCCGGTGCTGGTTCAAGGCCTGGCCCAAACCCGGGGTGGCCGCAGCCAGCGCGCCCTCGACATGGCCGCCGGGCTGGCCAAGGCCGGTATTGAAGGCGCGTTTGAAGGTGCCCTTAAATTTGCTGGCAACCACGACCTGATTTCACGCACCCACTTTGCCCGTTTTCTGGTGGAAAGCGGCGTCTGCCGGGACACCAACGAGGTGTTTCGCAAATACCTGGTGGAAGGCAAACCTGGCTACGTCGAGCACCGCTGGGCCACGCTGAAAGACGCCGTCACCTGGATCACCCAAGCCGGCGGCATGGCGGTTATCGCCCACCCGGCACGCTACAAGTTCAGCGCCAACCAGGAATTTGCGCTGTTTACCGAGTTCAAAGGCCATGGCGGGCAAGGTGTTGAGGTCATCACCGGCAGCCACACCCCGGCCGAGTACCTGGTCTACGCCGAAACCGCCAAAGAATTTGGCCTGTTCGCCTCGCGCGGCAGCGATTTTCACAGCCCCGACGAGAGCCATACCGAACTCGGCACCCTGCCTTTTTTGCCCAGCAGCGTGACACCGATCTGGACGCTGCTGGCGGACCGGGTTCAACGCACAGCCCCGGCAAGCCGCGGTGCCACGGGTGTCTGATTCGCCCCTGTCGTTCTGGCGCACCCCCATCGGAGCGGGCGTGCTGTTGATTGTGCTGGCTGCCCTGTGTTTTGCGCTGCTGGACACCAGCACCAAATACGCCACCACGCTGGCCCCGGTGATGATGCTGCTGTGGTTTCGCTATGTGTTTCAGGCCGTGGTGACCTTTGCCCTGCGCTTTCCGGTGCAAAAAAAGAGCCTGCTGGCCACCCGCAACCCGCGTTTTCAAGCCCTGCGCGGTGTGTTGCTGCTGATCACCAGCGCCTGTTCGTTTTATGGTTTGCAGCACCTGCCGGTCGGCGAGTTCACCGCCATGGCGATGTTGTCACCCCTGGCGGCCACCGCATTGGCGGCCTGGGTGCTGAAAGACCATGTCTCCACCCGGCGCTGGTGGCTGATGCTGGCGGGTTTGGTCGGTGTGCTGCTAGTGGTGCGACCGGGCGGCCAGGTGTTCAGCTGGGCCTTGCTGTTTCCGGTGCTGCTGGTCACCACCTACGGCTGGTTTCAGGTGCTGACCAGCCGTTTGAGTGGCGAAGAAAACCCTTACACCACCCACTTTTATACCGGCCTGGTGGGCGCCGTGGTGATGAGCCCGATCGTGGTCGCCAGCTGGGACACAGCGGCTCTGCTGGCGCACTGGCCCTGGTTTTTACTGATTGGTTTTTTGGGCACTTTTGGCCACCTGATGCTGATCCGGGCCTTCATGCGGGCGTCCGCCCCGGTGCTGACGCCTTACCTGTACACCCAGATTGCCTTCGCCACCTTGGGCGGCTGGCTGGTGTTCCAGCATGTGCCCGATGCCCTGGCCTGGCTCGGCATTGCGGTGATTGCCGCCAGCGGCGTCGGCAACGCCCTGTTGTCGGCCCACGAGTTGACCCGCAAACGCCAGGAAACCACGCCTTAATTGACCTCAGGCGGGTTTACCCTGAACCGATTCGCCGACAATAGTGCCATGGCCCAACTATTTGAAGTACACCCCGAAAATCCCCAGACTCGTCTCTTGAAGCAGGCCGTGGCGCTGCTCGAAAAAGGCGAAATCCTGGCCGTACCCACCGATTCCAGCTACGCCCTGGTCTGCCATCTGGACGACAAGAGCGCGGTCGACAAACTGCGACGCATCCGCGGCGTTGACGACAAGCACCACCTGACCCTGTTGTGCCGCGACTTGTCCGAACTGGCCAACTACGCCAAGGTCGACAACCAGCAGTTTCGCCTCATCAAATCAGCCA
>CAJAFJ010000308.1 GCA_903938955.1 uncultured beta proteobacterium
TTGCCAAACAACAGGCCCAACAGCACCGCGGGCACAAAGGCAATGAACACATTCAGCACAAACTGCCGCGCCTGCTGGCTGGATGGCAAGGTGGCCACCGTGTCACGAAGCCTTTGCCAGTACACCAGAATCACGGCAAAGATGGCGCCAGTCTGGATAGCGATATCAAACACCTTGGCCTTGTCGTCGTCAAACCCCAGCAGGGCACCCGCCAAAATCAGATGCCCGGTAGATGAAATGGGCAAAAACTCCGTCAAACCTTCGACGATGCCCATGATGGCAGCTTTGATTAGCAATGCGATATCCAAGAGAACTCCCGACTGATAGAAGCCACGGATTATCAATGCTGTTGATCTGAGCGCTGATTAAAGGTCAGTGTTGCTGGCTTATTTTCCGAATAGCACGGCCAGCCAGACCCACACAATCAGCGCCAAGGACAACAGGGCAATGCTGGCACCCAGCACCGCGCGCCACGAGAAACGCAGCAGAGCCATGCGTAAGGTCAGGTAAGCAGAAAAGCCCGCCGCCAGCGTCAGCAATACACCCCGCACAACAGGTACCCAGGTTAATGTGATCCCTTCCGCCTTGAGGTGGCCCAGCGTCAGCATCGACAGCCCCAGGAACACCCCGACCCCCGCCATGGGCACCAGGGCCAGCGAAAGTTTTTGCCAGGATAGTGTCGAATCCTGTAACACCCGTGCCGCCAGCCAGACCCCAGCCCAGACCGCCAGCCCGAGCGCACCGCCGCCCCCCAGAATAAACGCCAGAATGCACAGGCCGTCGAGCCAGCTGAACACATCGTGGGCCGCCGGGTAATGTGTGAGCAGCCACCAGGGCGCGTTGTCTTGCAACAAAACCACCCAGTCACGCTCAATCAGCCAGTCAGCCAACGCGGACTTAATTTGAATAAACCGAGGACTCGCTGACCACGAAAATGCGGCGGTGGCTATGCCGATCACACCAAAAATCAGCGTCATCGCTTCGCCAGTCTTGGCCGCGCTGGACGCGGTCGCCAGAATCTCTTGCGCCGGCGAGCGCAAAGCCAGGGCTACCGCACCGTGTTCACCACTGCACCGGCCACAAGAGTGGCAGGCGGAGGCGCTTTTCATGTGCCGGATGTTGATCAGCGGCGCACAGTTAACAGCGTGCCCGCGATGTTGTTCCTGCTGCCAAATGTCTTCGTTCACCCGAAAATGAATCGGTGCAATTTTGGCAAGCAAACCAAAAACGCCGTTGGCCGGGCACAGGTAGCGACACCAGACGCGCGAACCCCGGCCATACACCAGTCCGACGGCGACGGCCGCCACGGTGGAGCCACCCAGCACCAGCAGGGCGGCCTGTGGATACTCATACACGCTGACCAACTGGCCATATACCGTGGTGCAAACAAAGGCCACAAACGGCCAGCCACTCCAGCGCAGCCAGCGCGGAATCGGCCGCCCCAGACCATGACGGCTGGCCAACTCGGTCAGCGAGCCCTCCGGGCAAAACACGCCACACCAGACACGTCCTAACAACATGGTGCTCAACATGACAAAAGGCCACCAGACGCCCCAGAACAAAAACTGCGCAAACAGCCGCAGATTGTCATAAATATGGGCGTCATCCGCTGGCAAGGGCATGAATGCCGGGTAAATCAGGAGGCTGAAATAAAACACGACCACCGCCCACTGCACGCCTATGATGGCGCGTTGGTGGCGGCGCATGGCCAAGCCCAGGCGGGCCAAAACGCCCGCAGGCGTTGTCACGACCGGGGCGTTGTTGAGTACCGGGATGATGGGAATGCTACGCATCGCGTTTGACCGGACGCATGGCACGCAACATGACCAACCAGTACATGGCAAAGACGATCACCAGCATCAAGGAGGGCCGTGCCCGGTAGCCCGCCAGAGCAGAAAGCAAGGCACCTGCGCCGCGACCGTCATCCAGTAGCCAGGCGCTGTCCCACAGTGGATCGACCAGGGCGGGCAGGAGCCCTGCGCCGATAAGACGGTCCAGCCCACTCATCAACAGCGCCACGGCAAATGACAGCAGCAGCCAGCTGCTGATTAAAAAGAAACGCCGGTAGTCCAGAAAACGCAGGCTACGCCCGAGTGCCCAGGCCGTCAGGCCGGCCAGTGCAAACCCCAGGACCGCACCGGTCACCAGATTGAGCATCCCGCCCGAGTCCAGACTCACACCGTACAAAAACACTGCCGTTTCGGCTCCTTCACGCGCAATCGCCAGCGCGGCTACGGTAGCGATACCCAGCAAGCCAGAGCGCTGCATGGCGACCGCCAGATTTTGGTGCAAGCTGTTGCGCATACCAGCGCCGTGGCGGCGCATCCACAACACCATTTGCACGATCAAGGTGGATGCCACCAGCAACATCCCCATCTGAAACCACTCCAGCGCCGCGCCCGAGAGTTCATCCTGGGCGGCCACCATCGCCCAGCCCAGCACGCCAGCCAGACCGATGCCACTAGCAACACCCAGCCACAGCGCACGCATGCCGGCCCGCCCGGTCTCATTGAACTTGAGCCAGGAATGAAGGATGCCAACCACCAGCATGGCCTCTACGCTTTCGCGCCAAACGATGAATAAGGTGCTGCCCATGACCGCGCCCCTTTATTTGGCAACCATTTGGCCTTGCGCCGTATCAGGATGAAAATCCCCGAAGAACTTGTAAGTACCGGGTTTGAGCGGCTGAAAAATCAGGAAGCTGGACGCCCCCGGCGCCAACACCTTCTCCTTGCGCAGTTCAATGCTTTCAAACTCCTCGGCCCCTGGGCCCTCGTTCTTGATCAGCAAACGAAACTTGGTGTTGGCTGGCACCGCCAGCGTGGCCGGCACAAAACGACCGTCACGAATCAACAAATTTACAGAGGGCATGTCCTGCGCATGCACAGGCGTCAACGCCAACAACAAACTTGAAACCAGCGTCAGCGCGCCAGCCGTGTGAAAGTTCATGCCCATATCGACTCCTTAAAACGTGTTTAGTACCCGCCTTTTTTACCTACACCCGCATAGTTGAAGTCGAACTCGACATCAAATGGCTTGAACCAGGGGCGCACCCCGGTAAGGCGGTCAACATGGCGACCAAAATGGGTGTGCTTGTTTTCGGTGGGGGGCAGGATGGTGTACTTGACGTGGTACTTGCCGGGGCCAAAGAGTTTGATGTTGTCGCCGTAGTGAGGGCCGTCGCTGGCCACCATGGGCATGAATTCACCTTCAACCTTTTGGTTAGTTCCGCTCTTGGTCACTTCAAACTTGATGCCCAAGTAAGGAATCCAGGCGCCTTCTTCAAAACCGTTTGGATTGCCTTTGAGCGCCTTGATATCGGCCTCAATGTGAATATCCGATTCTTCGGCTTTGCGCATCATGCCCTCGGGCTCCATCGCCACCGGCTGCAGATATACCCCTGCGATCTCCATGCCAAAGCGCTGCTGCGGCTTGCCAATCGGGTATTCAAGCGCCTGCGCGCTATAGGCACTGGCGAGCAAACCGAGAACCACAACTTGTTTGAATGAACGGTGAAGACTGATTGAGATCATGCTGGCATCCTTAATGAGAATTATTATCAATACAAATGATAACACTTCTCATTAAGGAGTTAGCCAGGCGATCCACAGCCTATCTGGCTGTGTTGCAGCTAATTTATGCGTGGCTTAACGATGACCATGCCCTGAACGTTCACCCTCAAACCGGCCGCCCTCAAAACGTTGCTCGTCGCGGTGGCCATGCCGGCGGTGCCAGCCATAACCCCGGCCAGGCCGCTGCCAACCGGCCTCAATATATTGAGGTTGAACCACATAAACTGGCTGTGGCCGCATATAGGCAATGGGTTGTGGCGCCAGGTAAACCTGACGCGGTGCCACATACACCGGCTGGTACATGGGCTGCTGAATATAGACCGGCTGCGCATTGGTAAACCCCAGTTGCACACCGGGTGATGACACGCCAACGGACCAGTTGATGTTTTGGGCCTGCGCCGCGCCGGTCATGCCCAAAGCGGCCAGGGCCAAACCTGAGGCGGCGACGAGTGCAGGGAGTGAGCGACTATTGATCTTCATAAGAGTTCTCCGAGATGAAAGGCACAAGGCAAACAAATGCCTCTGCGCCTACAACGCGGCAAACCGGCTTCAGGATGGCAATTATTTTGTTAAATGATCACAAGATGTAACCAAACTCTGACCCTTAATCCCGTAAACCGGCCGGTAGCCAGGCGTTCAGACGGATGTTGATGCGGTCCTCATGGCGCTGCCACCAGATACCCAACGCCACCACGCCCAGACCAATCAAGGTCAACGCAAACGGAAACATCAGGCTGTCGCCAAACACCTTGTGCGACAAATAGCCCAGGTACATCGCCACACCCAGCCCGCCAAACACCGTAAAAACCCGCCGTCCGATGACCGCACCGCCAAATACCAGCACCAGATTGATCAGGCAATACAAGGCCTTGCCCCATTCAGAATCCGAATCGCGCAGGCTCAAGCCGCCCCAGAACATGATGGCGCCGTACAAATACAACCAAAACGCATAGTCTTGCCGCCACTCGGCCTGCGTGGCACGGCGGCTGCGCACATCAACCCACATCGCGATAAAACAGGTGGCAATGCCAAACACCAGCGACACATCGCGCATAAAGGCCCAATCCCAACGCTCGCCCTGCTGCATCAGCGCATGGGCCGCATCCATGCTCAGGTACCAAATCGTCACGGCAATCGGCATCACCATAAAGGGCAAGCGGTAACGCCACAGCATCACCACGCCAGTCGCCAACGTGGCGAATTCAAGCGTCAGCCAGCGCCAGTTGATGTGCGTGTGGTACGCCGAATAACTGCTCAATCCACCGGGCGGCCACAGGCCCAAGCCCTGCTGAGCGCACCAGACAATCAGCGGCACCAGCACCACTGCCAGCGTCGCCAAAATGCCCGCCGGCACCGGCAACTGGCGGGTTTTCAGATGGTCGGCCACCTTCAGGCAGGCCACCAGATACGCCGCGCTGATGGCCAGCAGGCCCCAAGCACCCAACGACTGCCAGCCCAGCGTCATGAACAGCGTCATGGCACCGATCGCCACCATGCCGCCAAAGTAATACAAGGTATTGGTAAAGCTAAAAGTTGGCCCCGCCATGCCAGGCCGCCTTTGCGCCGGAGCCGCCGCAGACGCGACCGCACCGGTCGCATGCCAGCGCGACCACAGTTGCTGTGCCTGCGCGGTCGTAATAACGCCCGCCTGCACCGCCGCGTGCAGATCAGCCTGTTGCACGGGCACCGTTTCTTCCGTCGAAGCACCTGTCGAATGATTGAAATTCATCTTGTTTTCTCAGTGATAAGCACCCAAGGCCCAGACCGTGCCCCGCCATGCTTCGCCGTCTAAAATCATTGGCATGAGCACCCCTACACCCGCCACCTCCAAGCCAGCCGCCGCAGCGGCGCCCGAAGCCGTCAAGCCCAGCAACTTTTTACGCCAAATCATAGAGCACGACCTGGCCGCCGGCACCTACGCCCAGCGCAAATGGGCCGGTAGCCCCGGTGATGCTGCCCACCACGCGGCAGGCCAGCCCGACCCTGCCAAAATCCGCACCCGTTTTCCGCCCGAGCCCAACGGCTACCTGCACGTCGGTCACGCCAAAAGCATCTGCCTCAACTTTGGCCTGGCGCGCGACTACGGCGGCGTGTGCCACCTGCGCTTTGACGTCAAA